>JADGRD010000421.1 GCA_017881285.1 Pseudomonadota bacterium
TGCCAATCAGGCATGGCGGCATATTCGAGAACCGTGCTTCCACCTGGCCACGGGACCACTTCTGCCGCAGCACGATTGCGCCGCACTCATCGAGACCAACGATGTGGAACGAGTTTTTGCCGATGTCGATGCCGACGAAGGCGATTGAATTCTTGAGAGCTTCTGCCATGGCGGGCGCCTTGTCTTTGGTGCCCCGCACAAGCATCGCTTGTTGGTGGGGCGGGAGCACGGCCGGACCATCCCATTAGCAGACATGACGAGCACGTCGCCAGCCGCCCCCCAGGAACATGACGCGGACTTAGCGAGGTTATTATTGGTGCCAGGTAGTCAGGAGAACTCTGTAGCGACTTGTCCGCCTTGTTCCCTCAGGTGAGCATTTTTCGAAATTTGCTGGGTCGCCGGCCAGGCACAGCTTGACTCGCGTGAGCGCGGTCGCCGAAATGCGGGGCCAACACGGAGGTGTGGTCCATGAAGTTTTTCCCAGCGCTAATACTAGCCATCACATTAACGCTCGCGGGCTGCAGCAAAGACCCCGGCCCTAAGGGCGATCCAGGCCCTCAGGGTCCCGTCGGTCCGCAAGGCGCTCAGGGTCTGCAAGGCGCTCAGGGTCTGCAAGGCGCTCAGGGTCTGCAAGGCGCTCGGGGAACTCAGGGTCAAGCTGGCGCTCAAGGGCCGCAGGGTGCGCCGGGCGAGAAGGGCGACAAAGGGGACAAAGGCGATGTGGGAGCAGTCGGTACCGCTGGTGCAGTAGGCCCCGCAGGACCTGCTGGTCCGGCAGGCCCCCCAGGTCCGGCTGTGATTGCTACCAAGGGCGAGCCAGCCACGGGCGCCTTTCGCGTCGTCCAGGGGGACGCGCCTGCGAGTTGCGAGTCTAACGAGACGCTAGTGTCCGTTTTCTGCCCGAGCGGGGGAGCGGCTGATGGACCGAAATGTTCCTCGTCCCCTACTGTCGGGCTGTGTGTGCGCAAATAGTTTTGCGGTATTAGATAGCCGAGGAGTTCTCCGGGATATTATCCAGCTCGTTGTGATTGACGCCCAGCTTGCGGTGTCGCGACGAACATCGATGCACTGCTCCGCGTTCGCGAAGCGAGCTACCGTCGCAAGTTCACATTTGATCACGATCGCGTTGCTGCAACTGATTCTATTGGAACCGACGCGCGCAGCCGATGGAAAACCGGACGAATGCGGTCTTGCTTCGGGCTATTCAACCCAGAGCGAAGAGACGGCAAGCGGAGAAGACACCCGCGCAAGAAATTTGACCGCCGCGCATCGGTCACTCCCGTTCGGGACACAGGTCCAGGTCGATAATTAGGAAAACGGCCGTTCGGCGGTCGTGCGGATCACCGATCGTGGCGGCGCGCGAAACTGGACCCGCATCATGATCGGACGGTCCGCAACCAGTCTTCGAGCCGTTGCAGCCAGTGCCGTGGCGGGGGTGGAATAAAGGGCGGCTTGAGCTTGAGCCGGTCACCTTCACGTCCATGGACGAGCTGAAGCGTCCGGGTGTGGTAGGCGGCAAGATCCGGACGGTGACCAATGCTCAACACGGTCGTATTCTTCAGCTCACCGTCGAACAGGCTCATGACGTGGCGTTGGCTGTCTTCGTCGAGCGCGGCTGTGGCTTCGTCGAGAAAGACCCAGCCAGGTTTGTGCAGGAGGAGCCGCGCGAAGGCGAGGCGCTCCTGCTCGCCGAGCGAAAGCTCGTTGTCCCAGCGCTCGACCTGGTCGAGCCTGGTGATGAGATGGCCGAGATCGCAGCGCTCGAGTGCCCGTCGCACATCCGCATCAGGGAAAGCGTCGGAGGGGCTCGGATAGCTCAGGGCGTTGCGTAATGTGCCAAGCGGCAGATAAGGGCGCTGCGGCAGGAATGCCATTGACTCGGGCGCAGGCGTGAGGATTGTCCCGGAACCCCACGGCCAGAGACCCGCCACGGCGCGGAACAGTGTCGATTTTCCTCTGCCGGTTTCGCCGACGATCAGCACGCGCTCGCCCGGCGCGATGCTGACAGTCGCGTCCTCGATAATGATGTGCCCGTCCGGCAAGAGGATGCGCACGCCCTCGAAAGCAAGATGTCCGTCCGGGTGCAGCGCGCGTTTGATTTCCTGTGCGCCTTCCTCGACCGCCGGCAGGTTGTCGAGCGCTTCGCGGAAGCGCGCGACCCGGTGGACAGCGGCACGCCAGTCAGCGAGCCGCGAAAAGTTGTCGACGAACCATCGCATCGCCCCCTGCACCTGGGTGAAGGCGCCCGCCACCATAATCAGGCCGCCGAGGGTAAGGCTGCCGCTGAAATAGGCCGGCGCGGCCACAAGTATCGGAACGACGAGCGACAGCCAGCCAGTGCCCGATGTGATCCAGGTGAGGTGGGCGAGCGAGGAGGATATCCGCCGCATGGTATCCACGACAGCCGCGAGCGCGGCCTCGAGATGTCGCTGTTCGTCCTTCTCCCCGCCATGCAGCGCGATGCTCTCGCCGGATTCGTTAACTCGAACGAGAGCGAAGCGGAATTCGGCCTCGCGCGCATATCGCTCGCCATTCAGGGCAATCAGCGGCCGACCCACGAGCCAGGTAAGACCGGAGCCGATCGAGGCATACGCGAGGGCGCACCAGACCATGTAACCGGGAATGGCGACGTCGTAGCCCGCCACCTGGAATGTGACTTGCGCCGATAAGGCCCACAGCACCCCGACGAAGGCGACGATCTGGAGTAGGGAATAGACGATGCCGCAACCGAGATCGGCGCTGTAGTCGCCGAGCAGACGGGTATCCTCCTGGATGCGCTGGTCCGGGTTGTGACCATACTCACCGGCAAAGCTCAGTTGATAAACGCGCAATGGCTTGAGCCACTCGACCAGAAGGTGACGGGTGATCCACTCGCGCAATCGAAACTTCAGGCGTTCCTGGAGAAAGGTTTGCGCGACCGTGAGCGCCAATAAAACGGCAATGATGACAAGGAACGTCCAGAGATCATGGACAAAGCCTGACAAGTCCTTGCGGCCCACGGCATCGAAGAATCGGCCGTTCCAATCGTTGAGTTCGACTTGCCCAAACATGTTGGCAATGGTGACGGCGGTCGAGACAACGAAGATCGCCACCACGCGCCGCCCGCCTTCGGCACGTACATGCGCGAACAAGGTCAGGTCGCGGGCAAGATTAAAATCCTGCGTTGGCGCGGCTTTGATGAGGTCGTCCGGGAGAGGGGGTCTGGCGGCTGCGATCGGAATTATCGGAATTATCGGTAATACGGGCTGTGCGGCCTGCGGTATCCCGGGCGTTTCCTTCGCCGGAGGGTTTGCGGCCAGAGGAGGAAAGGTTGATGCAACGTCCGTCTTCATTTGCCTGCGTCCACACCCCGCATCGTCGCGAGCCACGCTACAGCCAGTTAATTCCCGCCAGCGGCAGCAACCGCTGCAGGATCGCCGCCAGGCAGATTAACACCACCAGCAATTTGAGAAGGTTTGCCAAGCGTGCTTCGTTGACAAACTTGTCTATAGCCCAAAAACAAAGTGCACCAACGATGCAAATAATCAAAACCCCGATTAAGACCGAAAGCATGGAAACCCCCTGCGCTGGTGCGGTAACGACATCAATCGCGTCGTTCCGACTGTGCGCCGCCCAGTCTACCCCGATAAGCAGACCATTTGAGAGCAAAATAAAGAGGCCGCATCGGCGGCCTCTTTCTTGTCGATGGTAGCGGATGGAGCGGGCGTTATCGCTTCTCGCCACCGCCGCCCTGACCGCCCCCTGGTTGCCGCCTTGTCTACCGCCGGCGGGCGGGGCGTTCTTCTGCATCTGGCCACCGCCGGCAGGCGCATGACCCTGTTCAAGAAACGCGTCTCGCGGAAACGCACACCGACGCGGAGCGGGAAGTGCTTTTGAAGTTGCTGGCGGATGAGGAGGCGAAAGAGCCTCCGTTGAAAAATGGCATTCTCAAGCCGCGTTGATCTGCATCAAGGAGCCGCCGCTTAGTAAGCATTGAATGCGGCAGCGCACTCAGGCCCGATTTCTAATTCTCATTACATTGGGCAGCCCACCGGACCCCTCCGAAGCTCAATGTAAGCACCCCGCTCAATATTCCCCTGCTGGGCGGGGTTACTTTTACGGGCCGCCTCAGTTGGCGGCCTCTCTTTCATTTCAAGCAGCCGGGCAATGTCGCCCTTTGGCACGAACCGGACCAACCGATCAGGTCTGTTGATGTCCGTTGATCGGGGAAGACCGGAAGTGGCTGGCCAACCGTCAAACCGACGCGATTGACCCAGCCTGTGTGAAAACGCCCCTCGAATGATATGATACTCCTGTGATTTGGCGGGAGGATTCGATGACGCGCTTTGTCGTTGGCGATGACCGCAGTCAGAGCACGTTATTTCCCGAGCGGCTGGATGACTATTTGGGCGAGGACAATCCGGTCCGGGCGATCGATGTGTTGGTCGATGAGCTTGACTTGGCCAAGCTCGGCTTTGACGGCGTTGAGCCGGAGGCGACAGGAAGGCCGGCCTATCATCCTGCGACGCTGTTGAAGATTTACGTCTACGG
>JADGRD010000030.1 GCA_017881285.1 Pseudomonadota bacterium
GCGTTACCGATTCATGGTATTGCCTCAGGCCATGGACACTTCGACCAAGAAAGTAGCGCCGGCTGTCTTGTGGGTTCCGTCGTCCTACCTGGCGATGGGATTCGTGCTGTGCTCCCTGACCCTGAGCAACACGTACGTCTTCAAGAACCTGGGGTTGCCGAACGGCACGATCACCATGCTGGCAGCGGTCCTGACCTTGCCCTACGTTTTCAAGTTCTTGTGGGCCCCGCTGCTCGAGCTCTACAAGACCAAGAAGTTTTTCGTGGTGCTCATGCAGCTGGGCGCTGCGGCAATGATGGGACTGGCTGGCCTGGCCTTGCAGCTCCCGGCGTGGTTGGCCATTTCCTTCAGCGCCATGATGGTCTGCTCGTTCATGGGCGCCACCATCGACATCGGCACCGACGGTGTCTACGTCACCACCCTCGACGACAAGCAGAAGGCCAAGTGGGCCGGCATCCAGAGCATGGCCTGGACCGGGGGCCAGTTCATCGCTCTCGGCGCCCTGGTCTGGGTCGCCGGCAAACTCCACGACGATTACGGCTACACCTGGCAGATCGCCTGGATGTACGTCTTCCTGGCCGCCGCAGTCATTCTTGTCGGCCTCGCCGTGTGGCACGGAGTGTTCATGCCCCCTGGCGCCAAGGCCAAGGATGCGCCCAAGAACATGGGCGAAGCCATGGCCGGATTCGGGCGCGCCTACCGGACTTTCTTCCAGAAGAAGCTCATCTGGCGGATGCTGGCCGTGGCCTTTTTCTACCGGTTCAGTTGGTACCTCATCGAGAAGGTCAACAACATCTTCCTCATCACTGATCGCGCCGAAGGCGGCCTCGGCCTGACCAACCAAATCGCCGGCCAGATCAGCGGCGTCTGGGGCTCTGCCTCGTTCCTGGTGGCCAGCGTGGTGGGCGGCTTGGTGCTGGCCAAGGTCGGCCTTTCCCGCAAAACCCTGATGTTCTTCGTAGGCAGCCTGGTCATTCCGAACCTGGCCTTCATTTACCTTTCCAGCTCACCACCCGATGCGGGCAGCGTCTGGCTCGTCACCGTCGTCTGGTGCGTGGCCATGTTCGCCTACGGCTTCGGCGCCGTCGCGCACATGTACTACATGATGAAACAGATCTCGCCGGGCGACTTCCAGACCGCGCACTACGCCTTCGCCACCGGGACCATGGGCCTCTGCAATTTCTCCGCTGGCTTCTTCAGTGGCAAGCTCGCGGATGCGCTCGGCTTCCAGACCTTCTTCCTGGTCGTCCTCTTCTGCGCGATCCCGGGCCTCTTGGCCGCGTGGTTCGCGCCATTCGTTCACAGCATGAACGACGGCCACGAAAAAACCCCAGCCTAGCCAGTGCTCGCCGCCGGGTAGCAATCCCAGCCTGACGAAAGGCCCGCTCCGTCAAGTAGCGGGCCCTCTTGCTCTTCCCCCATCACTGCCGCAGCGGCCAGCTAGCATCCGCGAGGCGTTCCTTGGCGATTCCTTGCAGGCGGGCGCGCATGGTCTTCATGGTGATGCGCTCGCCGGGCTCGTGGGCGAGGCCGTCACAGAGGAGATCGGCCAAGGGCGCGTGGCGGTCGTGCTTCTTCATCCACTCGAGCTCGGGCGGATCGCCGTCGTGGTTCAGGTGCATGGCGAAGATGGCGGGCAGCGTGGTGCCCGCGAACAAGGGCTTGCCGGTCAGAAGCTCGTAGGCCAGGCAGGAGAAGGCGTAGACGTCGGTGGCGCGCGGGTCGAGACGGTCGCCGAACTCGGCGGTGTCCCACACCTCGGGCGCGCCGTAATAGGGGCTGCCGCACCCAGGCCGGACCTTGCGGCCAGCCAGACCGAAGTCCACTAGCACCGGGATTTGCCGCTGGTCGTTGCGCGGCCGTCGCGGGGCCGTGTTGTCCCGCTGCGCGCGCAGGATGACGTTGGCCGGCTTGACATCGAGATGGGCCAACCCGACGTCGTGCATGGCCTGCAACCCCGCGGCCATGCCGTCGAGCACGTCGAGCGCCAGCCGCATGTTGAGCGCGCGCCGGTCGACCAGTCGCTCGAGGGTATTGCCCTGCACCAGCTCCATCACCAGGATGGGCTTGGGCCGGGCGCCGGCGTCGAAGGTGACGAAGCCCGCGATGTTGGTGTGGCGGGGCAGCGTCAGCAACGCGCCGGCCTCGTCGCGGAAGAGCTGCATGAACTCCTCTTCGGAGAGCGTGTGCGCGGCGGCTCCGGTGTAGGCCGGCACCTTGAGGGCAAAGGTCTCGGCGCCCTCCTCGTGGCGCTCTTCCGACCGGCGCGCCACGAAGACCGAGCCGCCGCCCCCGGCACCGATGGGGCGCACCACGAAGAAGCCGCCCAGGAGCCGGTTGGGCGGCAGCCACGCGGGCAGGCGCAGCTGGCTCTTGCGCTTGGTGATGAAGGTTACCTCGCCCGACGGCCGCGGCTCGCGCGGCAAGCGGCCGACCCGCATCAGCACGCGGGCCACGACCTCGGCGAGCAGCGGAGGCAAATCCTGGCGCACGGCCTCGGCCGCGGCGTTGGCCGGCGCGCCCACGCCCTCATCGTGCTCGAGCAAGGCTCGCTCGATCCACGCCTCCAGCCGGCGCAGGGCGCGGGTGGACGACGACGGGAAGAAGTTCTCGCGCAAACCGGTCCGGCGCATGGCCCCGGCGCACAGGCGCGCGGCGTAGGTGATGGCCGAGGCCAGGCGGTCGAGCGCGGCGCTGCTGTCCTCCCGGCGCAACTCGGTCAGCGACACCGCTCCGTTCAGGCTATCGAGCACTCGGGTCAGGCCGAGGATCGCCCGGCGCAGGCCTTCCACGCGCGCCGAGCTGCCCGCCGGCAGCGCCTCGGCCACGTCGCGCAGGCATTCCACCAGGCCGTGCTCGTCGTCGCGGCCGCTGCGTTCGGCCAGAGCGCGCGGCACCATCGCGGCCGAGGCGAACACCTCCTTGAACTCGGGAACCATGCACGCCTCGGCCAGGGCGCGCAGGTCGGCGGCGCTGCTCAGGCTCCACAGCGTGGCCACGAATACGTCGGACAGCTCCGCCACCTGATCACGCGCCAGGGCGTCCGCGGCGCGCGCCATGGTCGCGCAAAGCAGCCGGCGCAGCGGTGAGGGCGCGTCGCCCAGGGCGCGCTGGGCGAGCAGCTTGAACACGTGCAGGCGCCGGGCGCGCACCTCGGCCGTGGGTTCATCCCCAGCGCCGATCTCCGTGTCCACCAGGTGCAGCAGGGTACGAAGCTGGCGGAAACGCAAGGTCAGGTGAGGGATCTCCTCGCCCGTGAGCGTCTGTTGTTCGTGCACGAGCAGCCAGCTTCCCAGCCGCCACAGGATGCCAGTCAGTGGGCTCGGCCCCGCCTGATTGCGCTCGCGGACCGTGAGCAGGTCGGAGAGAGCCGAGGTGGCGAGCAGACCGGTGTCCAGTTCGCGCAGGGCGCGGAAGGTGACCTGGCGCTCGCCCGAGGTTTCCTCGCCCGTGCTTTCGAGGATGTCCATGGCGGTGCCCGCCACCTGCAGCGCGGCCTCGGTCGCCGGACCGAGAGCCCGGCCCTCGGCGAAGGCTTGCAGGGCATCGCCCAGGTGCAGGCGCAGCGAAGTACTCGCCCGCTCGGCCCCCATATCGAGGTCGTCGATGAGCGCGCCGATCAAGGCCACCGTGCCATCGTCCGCCGAGGCCTGGTCACCACGCAGGCGTTCGATGGCCATGAAGGCGGCCTGCGCGCCGACCAGGCCAGAGACTTCCTCGCGCAGGTCGGCCAGGGCCTCGATGGCCTCGATGCCCCCGCAGGGCACCAGCTTCGCCAGAAGCTCGTCGGCGGCCTCGGGCTCTTGCTCGACAACGCGGGAGAGGCCAAAGATCATCGCCGAAGCGATGCCGTTGTCGCGCTCTTGCAGCTCGCTGCCCAGCAGCTTCAAACAGGCGGGCAAGGCCGTGCCCGGATCGTGGGCGACCGTGGCGGCCAGGGAGGTGGCGGCCCGCCGCCATTCGCTGGGGCCCAACCGCGGCGAGAGATCGCGCTGGATCTCGGCCGCCCGCAGGGGCGCCGCGACCGCCAGGAGCCCGCGTGCGACGGCCACGTGCCGCCACACCAGCGACTCGCGATCGGTGATGAGCCGGCTCCACGCCGTGCGCACCGTGGAACGTTCAAACACGCGAATCCCGCTGTCGTCGCCCTCCTTGGCCCGCTTGGCGGCCTCGCGCGCCGCCCGCTCGAGCAGGTGGGCGGCCAGCCGCCGCGCCGGCAGCGCGCCGATGGAATGCGCCGACAGCCAGTCGCGCTCGAGCTCGGGTCGCGAAACCAGGGCGAGGGCCAAGCCGTCCACACGCGCCGCCGAGGAGAGCGGCAAGCGCAACGAGAGCGCGACGCGCGCGCGGATCTGGGCGCCCCCGAGCGCGCGCGGCGAGGACAGCGCCAGCGCCGTGGCCAGGGTCACGAAGGTGGCGGCGTCGCCCTCGTGCAGGGCGACCAGCACCCGGCGGCCCAGCTCGCGTTTCTCCGGGCTCGGAGGCAAGGCGCCGGCCAACTCGAAGAGGGCGGCCGCGGCATCGGGCCGCGAGAGAAAGGAAAGATCGTCGACCAGACCCGCACCCAGGGCCGAGCGGAGGCTGGCGAGCAATTGGTCGGTGGCCAGTCCTTCGAGCGGCGTGGGCTGCTGGTCCGCGGCCGCCGCCCCCAAGCTGGCCATGCCCTGACGCCAGAGCGAGCGGCGGTCATCGAGGCTCTCACGTGTGTGAATCTGCGCGAGCCCCGCGAGGTAGTCTTCACCGCCATGCATGGTTGGTCCCTTGACGCCCGGCCACTAGGTCCGACCTGACCGGGTCCTGGATAACGAGGAATCTATCATTACAGTCGCGTTGGCGCAGCCGGGCTTTGCCCGGCGACTGCGCCGGTGCTTCGGGACCTCCCCTACCACGCCCTTCCCCGCGCGGCCTTCGGCCGCGCCCCTCGCGGCTCCGCCAGAGCGCAACGAAAATTCCGCGAGGGCGACCCGCGCAAGCGCCGCGGGCGGAATATACTGCGGCGGGATCACGATGCGAAGGCAGCTACCCGCGCCGAACCTCACCGCCCTGCTCGCCCTGGCCGCGTTCGCGGATCTGGTCCTCTATCGCGTCGCCAGCGCCGTCTTCCTGCCCACCCAGAATGGCACCCTGGCCGAGCGCTGGTTGGCGGGTGTCGCGCTCTTCGCCTCGAATCTGTCGGGGATCCTGGCGCTCGTTCTGGCGGTGGCCGCGCTGCTCTTTGCCCTGGGTTCGGACCAGATCTTTCCCCGCTCGATGCGCATCACGGTCAGCACGGTGGGGTTGTTCTTCTGCATGCTGGCCGGCATCGGCGTGCTGTCGAGCCTGGCCCCGCAGTACCTGGTTCATTTGCGCATCAGCCACGGATTCTTGGCCTTCTTCCTCGCCTTCGGGGTGTGGCACGGCGACCGGCCCTGGCGGGCCAAGCTCGGAATCACCCTCTTCGCGGTCCCCATCGTCATCCAGGCCTTCGCGCTCTTCTCCCTGCGCATGGCGTGGTCGAATCCGAACCCCGGCGACTTAGCCCGGCTGGCCCACGCCCTCACCCTGATTGCGATGATCGCGGCCCCGTTCCTCGTGGCGCCCTGGCCGTGGAGCCGAGCCCGCGCCGGCATCACGATCGGCAGCGGCGTCATCCTCGCCGCCGCCGGGGTCGCCGCGACCACGCTACGTTTCGACCTGGTGCAAGCGGCCCTGTTCTACGGTCTGCGCATCGACCTGACCGGCCTGGCCTCGACGCCAGAGCGGGTCTATTCGGGCGCACTCATTACGGCCTTCGCCTGCCTGGGCGCGGGCGCCGCAAACTGTCTCTGGGGGCCGGGCAGATCGCGGCTGGCCGGCTGGGGACTCTTGCTCATGGCCGCCTCTGGCGCGGAGATCTCCTCGCCCAAGCCCGCCCTCTTCACCCTGTGCGGGCTTCTCGCAATGGCGACTGCCAGTGTCGCGAAACGCCCCAGGCTCACCGCAGACGAAACCCCCGAGGGGCAGCCTACCGCCGCAGCGCGACACACCCCTGACTACGAGGCCTGACCCTAGCGGGGTCCCTGCGAACGCAGCTCTTTTTCGGCGCGCAGCCAGTTATCGAGATCGCTGCCCTCTTGGCAGCCCTCGCTGACGTAAATCTCGAAAGCGCGGATTCCGATCTCTTCCTGGCTCGGCTCGTAGCGACCCGGACCCTTGACCGGCTTGGGTGCCGGCTTGGCTGGGACGGCCGCCTTGACTGCGGGTGCAGGCGCCGGCTTGGCGCCCTTGGGATAACCTGACTTGGAATTGAACTGGGTAGCCATTGGACTGCCGCTAGGTTGAGCCGAATGGAGAAAGAGTCAAGAAAATGAGTGGCCAGATACCGCATCGCGCGAGCGAGGTTTGGGGGCCTGCCCAAAAGCCAGGTTGTTGGCGGTGGCGGCGGAAAAATCAGGCATAGTAGGCGCTTCGCCGTCCATGGACACGAAGGCCAGAATCGAGGCAGCACTGGAGGAGGCCGTGACGCGGGCTACCCTCGCCCCGTGCCCCGCGCGTTTGTCCGAGGCCATACGCTATGCCGTGTTTCCCGGCGGTGGCAGGGTTCGTCCCGGCCTCTGCCTGGCGGTGGCGCGGGCGTGTGGAGATCCGGACCCGGGGCTCGCCGATGCGGCGGCCGTCGCCGTTGAATTGCTCCACTGCGCGTCGCTGATCCAGGACGATCTGCCGTGTTTCGACGACGCGGCCATGCGGCGGGGGCGGCTCTCGCTGCACAAGCGCTTTGGCGAGGAGATCGCGATCTTGGTCGGGGATGCTTTGATCGTGATGGCCTTCCGCGCGGTCGCAGCCCTGGTGACGGCAAGCCCGGCCAAGACCGCAGCTATCCTTTCCGTCCTCTCCGACGCCGCGGGCGCGCCCGCCGGGATCGCCGCCGGGCAAGCCTGGGAGAGCGAGCCCAACGTCGACTTGGCCGCCTACCACCACGCCAAGACCGCGGCCCTCTTCGAAGCGGCCGCGGTGGCCGGCGCCGTTGCCGGCGGGGCCGAGCCGGCGGCCTGGCGCTTGGCCGGGGGACTGCTCGGCGAGGCCTACCAGGTCGCCGACGATCTCGCCGATGCGCTGGGTGAAGCACGGCGGCTGGGCAAACCCATCCACCAGGACGGCGACAAGCGCAGACCGAGCGTGGTGGCGAAGCTGGGGATCGAGGGCGCGGGCCGGAGGCTCGACGAGTTGCTCGACCGGGCCATGCAATCCGTCCCCGAGTGCCCCGGCCGCCCCGACGTAGAGGCGTTCCTGGCCCTGACGGCCGCGCGCCTGTGCCCTTCGGCCCTCCGGGCGGCACGATGAGGGGCTCTCGCTTACCTCGCCCCCTCACCCGTCACGCTTCGCGTGCCGGCCTCTCCCCGCTTTGCGGGGCGAGGCGGGTGTCGTCGCGAGCCAGAAGCTCAACCTGATGGGAGCGCCGGTGCGAGACCAGGAGGAGCGGCGGGCGGATATCCGCGCTTGCCACGACATCCTGGCGCGCGGCTCGAAGAGCTTCGTGGCCGCCTCGCGCATGCTGCCCACTCGCCTGCATGACCGCACCGCCGCCCTCTACGCCTTCTGTCGCGTGGCCGACGACGCGGTGGACCTGGGAGCCGACGCCGGCCAGGAGCTCCTGCGCCTGCACGAGCGACTGGATCGCATCTACGCCGGCCAGCCCGATCCGGATGCCGTAGACCGCGCCTTCTGTGAGCTCGTGCATGAGCTGGGCATCCCGCGGGCCGTCCCGGCCGCCCTCCTC
Source organism: Pseudomonadota bacterium (assembly GCA_017881285.1). Lineage (GTDB taxonomy): Bacteria > Myxococcota_A > Polyangia > Fen-1088 > Fen-1088 > Fen-1118. The sequence continues at coordinate 7,739 of JADGRD010000030.1, forward strand.
GACGGGTTTGCCTGGGACGCCGAGCGCCGCGGGTACGCGACCGAGCGGGATCTCGAGGCGTACTGCGCGCGCGTGGCCTCGGCCGTGGGCGTGATGATGACCCTGGTTTTCGGCGCGCGTTCCCCGAACCTGCTCGCGCGCGCCTGCGACCTCGGCCTCGCCATGCAGCTGACCAACATCTGTCGCGACGTGGGCGAGGACGCGCGCGCCGGGCGTGTGTATTTGCCCCTCACCTGGCTGGCCGAGGCCGGCCTCGACGCCGATGGCCTGATCGCTCGGCCTGTGCCGAGCCCTGCCCTGGCCGCGGTGGTCAAGCGCACCCTCGCGCTGGCCGAGACGTACTACCGCCGCGCCGACGGCGGCATGCGCCTCTACCCGCGCGACTGCCGGCTCGGCGTGCGCGCCGCCCGCCTCATCTACGCCGAGATCGGCCGCGTCGTCGCGCGCAACGGTTACGATTCGGTCACCACCCGCGCCTACACCAGCAAGGCGCGCAAGCTGCTCCTGCTCACCCGCGCCCTGCCCGTCGTGCTCTGGCCCGGCCGCGCCAGCAACGAACCCCCCGCCCCTGCCGTGCAGTTCCTCGTCGATGCGCTGGCCCAGTAGGGACAGGGCTTCACGGATCCCAGATCCGAACGCTTTCCTTCTCCGTGCTCTCTGTCTGTCCTCTGTGCCCTCTACCGTAAGGCCTACAAGAACATAAACCGTAGGCCGAACTCGATGTTGGGGAGGATTTGCGCGTCCCGGCTGATGGTCGTGGTGCCATCGGTGGACTGGATTTTCCCGAGGTAGCAGATGCCACCGCCAAGAATGATGCCCATGCCGAAGCTCCACTTCCACTCGTAGCCGGCGTTGATGAACATCCCACTCGCCGAGGCCGTCACGTTGTCGAGGGAAAGCTTCGCGTAGACGTAGCCCACACCGATGTACGGGGTCGACCTGCCCGGGTCTCGAATGTCGAATTGCAGGGCGGGCGCCAGACCGAAGCCGGTCGCGGTTCCCGAAGCCGTATTGACGCTGAAGGTGTTGGCCTGCAGGTCGAGCACCACGTGCGGAAGCGGCGACACGATGAGGTCGCCGCCCAGAAAGCCGAGACCGTTGCCAATCTTGTAGCCGACGCCGAAGTGCGTGGCCGTGGCCGGGGGATCGACGCGCGGGGCTTCCTCGGCGGGCGGCGGATAGGGCTGGTAGGCCCCCGGCGGTGGATAGTAGCCCGGTGGGTACTGTCCGGGCGGCGCCGCGTAGGTTCCCGGCGGGTACGCTGCCGGCGGCGGCGCGTAGGGAGCGGGCCCGGTGCCCTGGGCCCACGAGAGCGGCGTGAGGAAGAAAGTGGCGGCGATCGACAGCGCGACGAACGCGCTCGTCCGGACGAAAGCAAGGGCAGGCTTCATCGAGGCGAATTAGCCTACGAAGGGCTGCCAATTGCAAGATTGCGAGCGATGCGGATCACCGTTCGGCGCTGGGAAGGGGCTGGGGCGCGCCACGGCCGTCGGCGGTGACGCCGGGCAAGCTGGTGGCCATCGACTGGACCGTCGGCCCCGGCCAGACCTACGATCTCTGGATCGACGACCTCGTCCTCCTCGAATGCAAGCCCTAGCGGTCGCGCTTCCTGGAAGCACGCGTACCGGCTCGTCTCCGCCCCATGTCGCGTCCAAGAATCTCATGCTCGGTTACGCTCCTTCTCCGAGGTTTCCGAACCCAAGATTCGGACCCTTCCCTTCTCTTCCGGCTCTGCGCTCTCTGCGCTCTCTGTGGTGAAGATCCGAAACCGCCGCTACCGCGTCGACGGCTCGGAGGCGTACACCGTGCCAAGCGTTGTCAGGGAGTGGTCGGCGTTGGTCAGCTCGTTGTTGGTGTCCCACTGGTACCACGCGTAGCGCTCGAGACGCGGGTGCTTGGCGAACATCGCGACGGCGCCGGTGTAGAACGCCTGCACGGTCGCCACGTCGGGATTGCTGGCATTCATACAGCCCCATTCCGTCAGCCAGAGCGGCCGATTGCGCTTGTGACCGGAGGCGGGGGATATATCGGCCGGGCGATTGCTCGGCGGCTGGCCCTTACAAGCTCGGCCGTTGCGATTGTCGACCTCGACGAACAACGTGGCGTCGAGACCGCATATCTGGTCGAAGAGGCGGGTTGCAAGGCAAAGTTCATCCGTGCGGACGTTTCCAGCAGCGAAGAGACTTCGGGTTTTGTCGAGGAGGTCGAGCGAACATTTGGGCCGATTACGATATTTGCGAACAACGCCGGCATAGAAGGCGTGGTCGCGCCCATCCATGAATATCCCGAGGACGTCTTCGACCGCCTGTTGCAGGTCAATACGAAGGGCATATTCCTCGGACTGAAATACGTTCTGGCCAAAATGATGCCGCGCGGAGTGGGGGCGATCGTCAATACCGCATCGACGTCGGCGATCCGGGGCCGCGCCGGACTTGCCGGCTATGTCGCCACCAAGCATGCCGTTCTCGGTTTGACGCGGGTGGCCGCGCTCGATGTCGCCGGCACGCAGATTCGCGTCAACGCCATCCTGCCGGGGCCAGTGCAGTCGCGCATGATGGATGCCCTCGATGACCAGGTCCGCAACGGTGCCGGCGGTCTCCGCAGGTCCGGCGCAGCGGGCTACGGACGACCGGAGGATATTGCCAGCGTTGTGGCCTTTCTGACCTCGAACGAGGCGGCGCATGTCAACGGCGCCGCATGGGTCGTCGATGCCGGGATGACCGTGCCGTAGCCCAGCGGCGCCATTGGCATTTAACCCGGAAGGAAACAGCGATCCATGAGAGTTGCCGAAAAAGTCGCGATCGTCACCGGAGGGCTTTCCGGAATAGGCGTAGCAGTCGCGGCACGATTGGCCCGCGACGGCATGATTGTTGTCGCCGCCGATATTTCCACGCAATCGATGGCGCTTGATCGGACCCTCGGGATTCATCCGTTTCGCGTTGACGTCACCGACCAGGACAGCGTCGCGACGCTGGTACAGGCCGTTATGACCGCCTGCGGCCGCCTCGATTGTCTGGTTCACTGCGCCGGCATCGGCCGCGTCTTGCCGTTTCTGGAAACCCCGCTGGAGACGTTCGACCTGGTTCTCAAGACGAATCTGTACGGAACCTTCATCGTCGGACAGGCCTGCGCGCGCGTGATGGCGGCCGCCGGCCGCGGTGCCATCGTGAACATCGGCAGCGTCTCCGGCCTGCGCGGCAACGCCGGCCGCGCGGCATACGGCGCCTCGAAGGGCGCCATCGTCACGTTGACGGAAGTCATGGCCGTGGAACTGGCGGAGCATGGCGTTCGCGTCAACGTTGTTGCCCCCGGTCCGATAGAAACCCCTCTGACGGCGACGCAGCATGACGCTGACGCCAGAACTTCCTGGATCGAGGCTGTGCCGATGCGGCGCTACGGGCGGCCGGAGGATGTCGCGAGCGCCGCGGCTTTTCTTTGCTCCGATGACGCCTGTTACATAACGGGGGCGGTATTCGCCGTTGACGGCGGCTTCAGCGGCGGCGGAATTTTGCCGCGATCCAAAAGACAGGAAACGGCTTCCTGATCAGGGACGGCGCCCGTCAAGACTGCTCGCGCCGATCTTCTCGGATATGGCCTCTGCAGCGGAACGCAAATCCTTCGTGATAGCAACGGCTTCGCTCGCGCCGATTTTCTCCAGCCGCAGCAGCGGCACGGTCAGCGCGGCGACCGCGCGACCCGATGCTTCAAGGACCGGGCAGCTGAAGGCCAGGATGTTGGAATATCCTTCGTCGTTGTCGAAATTGCCGCCCTCCGACGACACCTTGTCGAGCGCCGCCATCACCTTCTTGACGCTGACGCGATCGTACTTGGCAATATCCTCTGCCAGTTCCTGCCGTCTTGCGTCGAGTTGGAACGCCGCCAGTACTTTGGCGGAAGCGTATTGCTGGGTAAGCGGAAACACCGCGCCCAGCTTGACCGACCAGCCCATCAGCCATTGCGGCTCAATTCGCGCGATCACCATGAATTGCTCGCCGTGCAACACCGAGAGGTGACAGGACAGCGTCACGCGGCGGGCCAGATCTTCCATGACGGGAAGTGCGGCCTGCAACAGCCGCTCCGTCGGCGGAAACTGCGAAGCGATCCGGAACAGCTTCAGGGTCAGCGTGTATTCGCCGGTCTTCGGATCGCGCGTGACATATCCGCGCCGTTCCAGAACGACCAGCATTCTGAAAATCTCGCTCACCGAGCGGCCAACGCGCTCCGCAAGCTGCTTTTGGCTCAGCCCGTCCGGGACGCCCGCAAGTGCTTCAAGCAGATCGAGACCCTTTTCGAGGGCTGGAGCTCCGGCCTGGATGACCTTCTTCGCCTTCTTCATCTATTGGGCCCTTGGCAGAAATCTGACATCGCGATCCCCTGGTGCGGCTGGCTGAGGTGGAGCATTGTCGATGTATCCAATCCCTTCGGGGACGGAAAGTGTGCCGCCCACCTGTGCCCAGACCTTCGCCGGTCATTCAAGCCTGAAAGCCACCATGTGGGGCCTATAGGGCCATGTTTTCCGCTCTGACGACCGCGGCAGGGCGCTAGAAATGACAGGGACAATCGCGCCGGCGCCGGTTTAACGATCTGAGACTCACTTCCGCTTCCCCCGCTAGAACTACTACTCTAGTGTGAATCCAACTCGCAAAGTGACCTGATAATGTCGGACTGACCCTTTTTCGATATGGCCTCTCGTTTGCACGACTTCGAACCATTTCATTTCGCGAATGGTCTTTGATGCGCGGGTGACGGCATTTTGAATGGCATCCTCGATACTTTTTTCGGAAGATCCTACGAGTTCTAGGATCTTATAAACGTGATCCTTCATTTCGGTGACTGGCATGGTGAACCTCCGCTGGGGAACCAAGTCTATTCTGAACGAGTTCTGACCTCTCGAGTTCCGCTACTTCTGCGAGGGAAGCTGGGGCGGACCGCAGGGATCGAACTCTACACCTTCGGAATTTCCGCAAGGGGTCAAAAGCGCCGATGGCGGAATGGCCGTTTCTGGCGCAAAGCAGCGGTCGCTATCGTCAGTGCATGAGCGCTGGAGGCGCCCCGACGCCGCCCCTTCAACGAAGGGATCGGCGAAGGCCGCTAAGTCGCAAGCCGGGGAATCGACTGACACCGGTGCGACGGGCGACCCGACCAACGACCGGACACAAAAAAACCGGACCCATGTGCATCAGTCGTAGGCTTCTTGCGCCGTGTGCACATGGGGCCGGTCTGATCGTCGCCGCGTTTTCGGCCAGAGACATCTTGCGATGCGTCAAGCTCACCAGCGATGGTGGTCGCGATACCGCGGCGGCTTTGGCTTGCGGAAAACCGCGCGCTTACTTCTTCATCTTCTTGGTCTTCTTGGCGACTTTCTTGGTCGCCTTGGCAGTCTTCTTTGCTTTCTTCGCTTTCTTTGCCATGTCTTCCTCGTGGGGTTGGTTGGCTTGACGAATGTGCGGACGCTGAGAACCAGCGCGCGCGCCATCAAGCTAACACGAAACTAGCAAAAACTATACCACGTTAGATTAACGCGCGTCCTTGAGCGTTGCAGTCTTGCGATTATGAGTAGCGCAGACGTCCCGCGACCCGCGGGCTACGCGATATCAGCGATGGTGGCGATGACGCTCAACGATTCGTCGACAGCCACCGGTGGCTGTTAGAGCTCGATCTGCTCGGCGATATTTAGAGCGTCATCTACCTCAATCCCGAGATATCGGACGGTGCTCTCCAGCTTTGTATGGCCGAGGAGAAGTTGCACGGCGCGGAGGTTTCCGGTTTTGCGGTAAATCTGGGCGGCCTTCGTCCGCCTCATCGAATGCGTGCCATAAACAGCTCGCTCCAAGCCGATGCTTTCGACCCAACGGTGCACCAGCCGGGCATATTGCCTAATTGATATGTGAGGGCTCGCGTGAAGCCGACTTGGGAAGAGGTATCGAGAACCGGCGGCCCGGAGCGATGGTAGCCAGGCTTCGACGGAATTCCTCGACTGTTCCGTGATCTCGAATTGGACTGGTCGACCAGTCTTCTTTTGCACGATCGTTGCTCGTTGCCGCACTCTTAACCCAGAGCAAATGTCGTCCAGCCGCAATTTGACCAGATCGCAAGCGCGCAGCTTGCTGTCGATTGCTAGATTAAAGATTGCAAGATCGCGCTTTGATCCTGCGATTTCTAACCGAACTCGAATCGACCATACATGCTTCGGTTCGAGAGGCTTCTTCTGGCCGACGAGCAATCCTTTGTTCCAAGGTTGACGACTGGGGCTGACGCAACGTACAGGCATAGGGGATCCTCCGCCATCCCGCCCACCGCGTCGCTCTTTCGTGAGCGGTTCATTCTATGACGAGCGACCATTTTTGCGCGGTTATGAACGCGCGACCG
>JADGRD010000422.1 GCA_017881285.1 Pseudomonadota bacterium
GCACCCTGCGCGTGTCGGTTTCGCCGCGATCATCGCTCATACGCAGCTCGCCTACAACATGGCCACGCTCGCGGCTAAGGCGCACCTGCACGGTCGTACGTGGCTCGTCCGGGTCGGCCCGTCGGACGCGATCGGTGCGTGAGCGCACGCTGCCAAAGAAGGCATTCGCCCCCGAACAGCCCTCCGGACCGTCGAAATGCACTTCGACGGGCTTGGTCCCGGTATCCGCTTCCGCCGCTCCCACGGCGGCGACGGCGGCCATGACAAGCGAGAGGTAGCCGGCTGCCAGCACCTGCCTACGTTGCCACGGATTGGGCCCGCCAGGCCAGCGATGATTCACGTTGGCCGGGCGTGCCCGTGCTCTCCCTGGTTACTGAAAAGTGATATTGGACACGTAGGAGTTGATGCTCCAGCTTGCGTCTGAATCGGTTTGGCTGGTGACCGCCTTACCCTGAACCGTGAGATTCTTGAAGTGGACGCCCGTGATGTTAGCGGACGATGATTTCCCATGCAGGCTGATGACCTGCTTCACATCCGAGCTCACGTTGGTGAAGTAGGTATCCTTGTAGATGCCGGTGTCGGCTGCATCCCGCCAGTCCGGCGGTTGATCCAACGCCAGATTGATGAGCATGCTGTCCACGGCTTCGACTCGGACGTCCTCGAATGTCGTGTTGCTCACCACGGCCGTATCATAGGCCTCGATGGTCATGGCTCGCCCGGCTTTCACCACATCGACATCCTTGAAGACAATCCCGTCCATCGACTGGCCCATGCTCTTCGTTCCGACCTTGCAGCCCACGGAATTGTTGTAGACCACGATGTGTTCGTGCGTAATGCTCTTGGTGTTGATGACGCCGCTGGCTTCTTCGTTCTTGGTAGCCATACCGTCATCGCCCGTATACAGGAAAGCGTTGTAGAGTTTGCTATTCGTTGATTCGTCGAAGTCGACGCCATCCGTATTGTTGTACATCGTCGTGGTCGGCCGACAATTGATCACCTTGTAATTCTGGATCGTCACGGCATCGCTGCGATAAATCAGCGTATTCCAGTAGCTCGAGTCTCGCACCACGATTCCATCCACGGTAATATTCGAGCTCTGCTCGATCTTCATCAGGCTGGCGTTGAGGCCTGCGGCGCGAATGGCATGACCATTGGCGTCGAGGACCCCGCGACCCAGGAGCTTCGTATTCTTGATTTGATACATCCGGATCAACGAGTGCTGCATCCCTTCGATGTTGATCCCGCCGCTGCCGGTGTTGAAGTCCCCCGTGGAGCTCGAGCCGGCGAGGATGGCGCCGCAGGCCAGATACATCGTCATGTTGCTCTTGAGCCACAGCTCGCCGACCTTGTACCTCCCAGCCGGAACGTAGAGGATGTTCTGGGTGGCGCCCGAAGCGGCGTTGATTGCCGACTGGATCTTCGACGTGACCAGCGTCGCGCCCGTGCTGTCCACGGTATAGTCGGCAAGGTTCTTCACGTTGGCGTCGCCCAGGCGAGGTGGAGCCGTCTCTTCCGTATCGAGGAGAACGAACAGAAGCTCCTTTGCGTCCGGCTGGAAGATCAGATAATTCGGGCCACTGCTGAAAGTGATGGTGTTGCCGCTCTTGGTGGCGGAAATCTGTCGGCTTTTGGGACTCAGTTTGTACGAGCTGAAGCTCTCGCTGACGGTGACGGCGATGGTCGCAGAGCCCGCGCCGGACAGGGAGGCAGAAGCGTAGTGGACCTGCATCTCCGACCCGAAATTGGTCATCTTTTCCACGAACAATGGAGTGCCGTTCGCCGTGACCGAATAAAGCGGACTCTTCGGCGCGCCTGGCAGGTCAGGACAGGTGACGACACCTGAGGTTCCGCCATCGGTGTTTCCCGTCGTACCGCCTGCGGCGCCCCCAGTACCTGTGGTCCCGCCGGCGCCGCTCCCACCCGAGCCAGTGCTTCCGCCGGTGCGGGATGCCCCTCCACTTCCTGGCCCAGCGCCACCCGTGCCACCGGTCCTGCCACCAGAGCCTTGCGACGTAGCCGGGTTCGACCCGCCAGCGCCGCCCGCCGCACTGCCGCCCGTGCCGGGTATGCCGCCCGCACCGCCATTGCCGCCGCCCGTCGCCCCGCCACCGGTGGTCCCGCCGGAGGCGATTGTGCCGCCAGAAGCGATCGTGCCGCCTGTGCCGGTCCCCCCGCCCCCGTCCTTGCTGCCGGCCGCACCGCCGCTGCTCCCACCGGCGCCGCCCCCGGCCGCGATTGTCCCACCGGCAGCGGTCGCGCCACCGTTTCCTGAGGTCCCACCTGAGCTAGGGGTGCCGCCAGTTCCGTACTTCCCCCCACTTCCTCCGCCGCCGGACTGAGAAGAGCAGGCGGGCTGCGCTGCAATGAGAATTACTGCGGCCAATCCAAATGACAGATTCAACAATGGTTTCATCGCTTCTCCTTCAGACTGATGTCTCCGGTGAGTGCCTGTATTCTGCGGCGCCGACGGAGCAACAACCCCATGGCGGTGAGTAGGAGCACCGCCAGCGCGGCAGCGGAGTGTCCTTCATGGCTTCCGTTGCCGCTGGTGCCGCCTTTGGCCGTGGTGCCCCGCCGCCAACGCCGGTCGTGGTGACGCCGCCGCCCGATGTCGTGCCGCCGCTCGTGGTGCCGCCGGATATCGCGCCACCGCTGCCCAACCCAGTGTCCGTCCCACCTCCATTGCAAGTGACCACGGTCGAGTCGACCAATGCGACCAGCAGCAGTATTGTCCGTCGTGAGTCTTCCTTGGGATCCCGGTGCGTCATACGCACTCCTTGTCCGTGGTTCTGAAGAATCCTTGGGTTACATTCCTTGAAGTCGAGGCTGAAGATGCCGCGGTTCCGCTACCAGCGGTCGCCATGGCCAAGCATTAATTCCCGGAGACGCACATTCCGATCTCGAAAGGATTCTGCAGACAACGGATCGAAGAGGGATTTCGAGGCTAGCCCGCATGATTCGTCACCTGTTGGCTCGTTGGAGGACGATGACCTGCTGGCGAAGCACGGGCACCGGTTGACGCGGACCGGCGTGCCCCCTCGAATTGGGGCTCGCCCGCCTGGGCTGAGTGCTGGTGCACCGAAACCGGAGAACCTCGATCCTCAACCGCGGGGGTTGATCTTCCGATATTCTTCATCTCGAAGCGTGGGCGCTTGGCCGCACGCGAGAAGGAAGTCATGCCGGATGCGATTGCGCTGTTTCTCCAGAGCGCGGACAACGCCTATCAGAGGCGACTGAAAGACGTCGGGCTGCGCGAGGCAAAACGACTTGGATTCAATCTCCTGGTTCAATCGGTCCAATTCGATTCGACCGAGCAAGTTGCGCAGATTCGCGAGGCCATCAAAAACAAGGCCCAAACCAAGCTGACGACGATTCTGGTCACCGCCGTGCGCGACATGGACTTGGCGCCCGTCGCGCACGAGGCCGCCGAGGCAGGATTGGGGTGGGCCCTGCTGAACGAAGGAACCTACATCGACGACCTCCGCCGCCAGTACCCGAGTCGCGTGGTCTTTGCGGCCACCTGCGATCAGAAGGACATTGGCCTTCTCCACGCAGAGCAGGTCCGCGCTCTCCTGGGCAACGGCGGACGCGTCCTCACCGTCACCGGGCTTGTCCAAAACGTGGAGGCACAGCTCCGCCTCGGAGGCCTGCAGCAGGGCCTCGGTGGCGCCTTCGAGCTCATCGCGCTCAACGCCGACTGGACCAGCGAAGGCGCCCGGAGGGTCGTCGAGAGTTGGGCGAGCGGCGTCGCTGTAAAGCAGGATCTCCCCGCCGCATTCGTGGCCCAAAACGACGAAATGGCGCTCGGGATACGACAGGCCTTGCGCGACCTCGACATGCAACGGGATTGGCCCATCGCCGGCGCTCCCGTCATAGGCAGCGACGGAGCCGAGCGCTTTGGCCAACGCCTGGTTCGCGAGGGCCGCCTGAAAGCAACCGTCATCATGCCTCCCGGCTCCGGCGTGGCCCTCGAATGGATCGCCCGGGTGCGCGACGGCGGCGCGATGCCCCCTGTCCGCGTGATTCTTCCCGTCGTCTCCTTTCCACCCCTATCGCGTCTGAAGAAGTAAGCCCTAGCCCAAGACCTCACGCGCGCGTCGAGATAGATCGTGTGGTTCGCCAGCGGTGCGAGAGGTGATGCCGATGGGGGTTGGGCGAGCCACAGGTCGCGAAGGCCCATTTCTTCGCCGCGGTGCTCATTGCCTCACCCCCGCCCGACGCGTTTTTCCGTCAAGCGTCTTGCGCCCTTGGAAGAAACCGGGGACAAGACACTGACCGAGCCGCGCCGCGCTATAAAGGAGCAAAGCCTGCGCCGGATGGATCAGCTTTTTATTCCGGGTCAGCGCAAACCGTGAGACTGCCCGCACGGTACCGTCAAGCGATGCGGAAAAAAGGTTCTTGATCCACACCATCCAGGCCGGAAATTTGTCGGCCATCGTGTAGATCGCGGTACGAACGGGACCCAGCATGACCTGTTGGAACACCAGGTCCGTCCCCACGTACATTTGGGACCAGACT
>JADGRD010000423.1 GCA_017881285.1 Pseudomonadota bacterium
AGCCATCGTCTTCCACGGCGTGTCCGCGCTGTTCTGGGCCGCCATCATCGTCACCGCCGTCGTCGTGGTGGGACTCGCCACCTGGGCCATTCTCAAGGCGGTGGCGACCAAGCGCGCGGCCAGCGCCATCGAGGCCGGGCTGGGGGACACCGGCGGCAAGTCGAACATCCGGCCGGACCAGCAGGCGGAAATCACCGCCATGCAGGTCGAGTTCCACAAGGCCATCTCCGGGCTCAAGTCGTCCCGCCTCGGGCACAAGGGGCGCGACGCTCTCGGGGTACTGCCCTGGTACATCATCATCGGCCCGCCCGGCGCGGGTAAGACCACGGCTCTGCGCAGCTCGGGCCTGCAATTCCCCTATGCCAAGGGCGGCAAGGTCAAGGGCGTGGGCGGCACGCGCAACTGCGACTGGTGGCTGACCAACGAGGCCATCATCCTCGACACCGCCGGCCGCTGGTCGACCCAGGACGACGACCACGAGGAGTGGCTGGCCTTCCTGGATCTGTTGCGTAAGACGCGGCCCGGAAAGCCGGTCAACGGCATCCTGCTCGCGGTCAGCCTGCTCGATCTCGAGGGCGGCGAGGAAGAGATGTCGGCGCTGGCCAAGGCGCTGCGCGATCGCCTCGACGAGGTCACCGGCCGGCTCGACATGGTGGTACCGGTCTACTTCCTGGTCACCAAGACCGATCTCGTGCCCGGGTTCGTCGAGATGTTCGGCGATCTGCGCGACAAGGAGCGCGGGCAGATCTGGGGCGTCAGCCTGCCGCTGCTGGCCAGCCCCGACGAGCGGGCCGAGCTCCTCACCGAGCAACTGCAAGAGCTGTTCGAGGTGGTCAGCGCGCGCTCGTTTGGCCGCATGTGCGAGGAGCGGCGCGTGGACGCGCGTTTCAAGATTTTCGAGTTCTCCCAGCAGCTCGAGTCGTTGGGGCAGAACCTGACCGCGCTGGTCACCGATCTGTTCGCCGAGAACGTCTACCAGGACGCGCCCATCCTGCGCGGCGTGTACTTCACCAGCGGCACGCAAGAGGGGCGCCCCATCGACCGCATCATGCAAAACATGGCGGCGGCTTTCGGCGTGTCAGGACGGGCGGCGGCGGCGGCGGTCGCGGTCACCAAGCCCAAGAGCTACTTCCTGCGCGATGTCTTCACCTCGGTGGTCTTTCCCGATCAGGCGGCCGCCGTGCGCAGCACGCGGGTCATGCGCAAGGAACGCATGCGCAAGCTCCTGCTCACCGCGGGCGCCTTCGTCCTGGCGGCCGGTTTTCTCTTTCTGCCCATCCGTTCGTACCTGTCGAACGCGGGCTACGCCCGGGACGCGCTGCGCGCCGTCGACAAACTGGCCTCGGCCAAAGGGAGCAAGGAAGGCGCGGGACTGGTCACGGCCGAGTCCCTGGAATCCGTCGAGGAGCTCGCCAAGCAGCTCGCCGAGGGCGGCAGCAGCTCGGCCCTCTTTCCGCGCGCCAGCGTCACCAAGCAACTGCACACCGCCGTCGAGCGGCTGGTGGTGCGCCCCATCCTGCGCGCCGACCTGATCAAGGCGGCGTCGCAGGGCGGCCTGGGCGCCTCGGAGTTGATGGATGCGCTGGTGCTGCACCTCCTGCTCACGCAGGACAAGCAGCCCGACGAGCCCACGCCGCGCACCGATCGCTGGGAGGCGGCGGTCAAGCAGGCGGCGGAGAAGGCCAGTGCGCGCTGGGTGAGCCTGACCAACCAGCCGGCCGCCGGCCGCGCGCCGCGCGTGCTCGAAAACCTCGTCCGCTTCTACGCCGCGGATATCACGGATCCCGCGGACATGATCGACCGCGACAAGAAATTCATCAACTACGCGCGCGTCATCCTCATCGGCTCGGGCGACGATCCGCTGGCCGAGATCATCAACGATCCCGGCATGCCGCGTGACCTCAAGTCGATCGACCTGCTGGGCAGCGCGGTGGTGCTCTTCAGCCCGCAGCAGGGCAAGAACAAGAAAGAGATCGCCGTGCGCGGCGCCTTTACGCCCGCCGGCTACCAGGCCGTAAAGAAGCGCCTGGGGCAGCTCGAGAAGGCCCAGGACGACGACGAGAATTCGTGGGTGCTGGGCAAGGAGCGCAAGGCCCGGGACGCGCGCGCCATCGCCAAGATTCAGGCGGACTACTTCGTGCAGTACATCGCGGTCTGGAAGCGCTTCCTGCTTTCACTGTCGATGCACGAGCCCGCTTCGCTCGACGAGGCCCGCGCCCTCATCAAGCGGCTGACCGCCGAGAAGCCCTTCGAGTCGACCTGGAAGAACATCAGCGAGAACCTCACCCTCAAGGACGAGTCGCTGGCCGACAAGGCGCTGGGCATGCTCAAGGGCGCGGCCGCCAAGAAGGGCATCAAGGATCCGCGCGGCAAGAAGACCGACGACGAGGAGGACAATCGCGATCCGGGGGTCAAGCAGATCGAGGCGGCCTTCGAGGGACTGATGCGTTTCGGCGCTGTCAAGCCCACCGGCTTCGAGCAATACGGGCAGATCCTCACCGAGCTGGCCGGCGCCATGGGCGAGCAGGGCATGCCGGACGCCAAGGCCTTCCAGACCGCGATCAAGACCCAGCGGACCAACCTGTCGAACCTCATCGCGCGCTACGACGACCAGGGCTGGGAACAGGGCATGCTGGAGAAGATCTTGATGCCGCCTCTGCGCGGCGCCGAGGTCGCGGTGGTCGGGGCCAGCGCGGATTCCGCCAGTCGCAAGTGGTGCGAGACGGTGTTCGTGGCCTTCGACCAATTGCTCGCGGGCAAGTACCCGTTCGCGAGTGGCAAGCCGTCGGGCGAGGCCAAGATCGCGGATATCGAGAAGTTCTTCCAGCCCGCCACGGGAACGCTCTGGCAGTATTTCAGCGACTCGCTGGCCGCGGACATCGAGCGGGTGGGAACAGCGTTCCGTCTCAAGGACAGCGCCGGAGTCCACTATCGCGAAGAATTCCTGAAATTCCTGACCCATGCCGCGGAGCTGACGGCGCGCATCTTCGCCAAGGAGCCGACCAAGGTCTCGATGCCGATCGGCGTGCACATCCGACCGTCGGCCCAGTATTCGAAGATCATCTTCGATCTCGGCAGCAAGAAGATCACCGGGCTCAACTCGGTCGATCGCTGGGACGAGTTCGTGTGGCCGGTTCGCCGCGCCAACCTGCGTCTGTTCGTCAAGACCGAGGAGATCGAGGCCATCGGGCCGCGCGACGAAAGCGAGTGGGCGCTTTTCTATTTGCTTGGGCAAGGCGCGAATCCCGCGAAGAACGGCGACTACGTTTCCTTGACCTACTCGGCGGCCAACGGCCAGACCAAGATCCTCGTCGATTTCAAGCCGGAGAATATCCGCGAAACCTTCGGCAAGTTCGTCCTGCCCCGCGGCATCACCGCGGGCGGCGGCTCGTGCAGAAAGTAGGGGGACCGACATGGCGTTCGCATCGCTGCCACGTATGAAGGAACCGGCCGTCGGCTTGTACGGCAAGATCCCCTCCGAGCGCGACTTCGTCCGCATCAGCGCCGGGGAATTCCAGCAGGCGGGGATGGACCAGTGGTTCGCGCAGGGAATCGAGTGCCTGCACACCGAGCGCATCGTCTTGCCCGACGAGGCGGTGCATTTCGTGCTGGTGGCGTCCACCGGCGAGGCCTTCGTGGGTGGGTTCCGGCCGGGCGAGGACGCGGTCGGTCGCAATTTTCCGCTGGTCATCGCGGTTCGCCTGGAGGCGCGCAAACTGCTCGATGCCTTGCCGCTGTTCCCATCGGTCTTCGGCCCCTTCTTCGAGGCCGCGACCACGGTCGCGGAGGCGGCGCGCGGCTTGTCCGCGCAGGATCTCGCCGCGCAGGTCGACTGGCTGAAACAAACGCTCGAACAGAGCGCGCCCGCGCTGCCGCTCGACGAGCTGCTGGCCGGATCGAGCTTCTTCGAGCTGCGGGTCGCCATCGGTGGGCTCAACGAAGGCGCGGCCTACGCGTTGTCCACGCTGGCCCTGGCGTGCGAGCAGTCGCTCGGCAAGCCACCCGAGTCGGCCAAGCAGACGGTGACCCTCGAGTGCCCGACCCCGACGGACGGCATGCGCGCCTTCTGGCTGGAGCTCATCCGCCGCCGCCTGGGCGCGGGCGCCCCCACGCCGTCCCTGATGTGGACCGCCAGCCGCATGCTCGTTGCCCTGGGCCCACCGCCGCCGCAGATGCTGGCCTTCCTGGCCAACCCCGAGCACAAGAGCCAGCGCTACTGGCCGCTGCGCACCAGCAACACCGCCGCCAACGAGAAGGCCATCCAGGCGCTGCCGCCCGCGCTATCGCAACTTCTCTCCTCGGGCCAAGCCTCGCTCGCCGGCGTGCTGGCGACCTTCGTGGCGTGGTAGGGACCCCACTTCTAGCCTCGCCCCCCACTTCCCGCCTCGCCCCGCAACGCGGGGAGAGGCAGCCGAGCGGAGCTCGGCGGTGAGGGGTCCCACTTCCCGCCTCGCCCCGCAACGCGGGGAGAGGCAGCCACGCGGAGCGTGGCCGGTGAGGGGCCCCACTTCCAGCC
>JADGRD010000424.1 GCA_017881285.1 Pseudomonadota bacterium
GAAGGTGGCGAGAATTCCCGCGAGTCGAAGCTGCCGTGAACCTGGAAAGAGCATGCGAACCTCCCTTAGACGTGGCTTCGCTATTGTACAGGTAGACGGCCGCCAGAGTCATTCGATTCAATCGGAGCCCGGCCCCAGTGCGGCATGTCTCGCGCCGCCCGAGAAGGGGCGTTACTATCGGGCGAGGAAGACAACATGCAAACCATCGGCATCCTGCTCGCCGTGACGGGCGCGCTCGGCTTGTTCATCGCCGCTATCGGCAAGTTGCTCATGGCCTGGCCGGCGGCCGGCAAGACCGCCGGCATCTCGCTTGGCGTGGCCATTGTCGGCGCCATCCTCTGGGCCGCCGCTCCGGCGGGTGCGCCCGCGGAGAAGGCGGGCCCGGAGGTGGTCCCGCCGGTCCAGCGCGTACGGCCGCCCCGGCTCAACCAGCCCCAGCCCTTCCCGCCGCCGCCCCCGCCACGGTTGCCGCCTCCGCCACCGCCTCCGCCGCCGCCACCCCCACCGCCACCCCCACCGCCCCCACCGCCCCTGCCCCCACCCCCGCCGCCACCCCCGGCGCACTGATCAACACATTAAAATGCGACGTATGGCCCGGGGCCAGCCGGAGTGCTCTTGCCCTCGATGGCGGTGTAGACAGCGCGACCGAAAAAGAAGGGCAAGCCCCAGTCGAAGGCCGGGATCGACGGATCAGAGCCGGACCCGACCATGGGACCGGCCACGTTATCGAGCGCATTGGAGGAAGCGGGCAGCCGCGAGAGATTGGCTACGCGAAAATCCACCCGCGCGTTGCCACCGGACAACGCCGCGATGGTCGCGCTCAGGCTGGTGGTCGAGGTCGGGCAGTAGAAGTCCTTGAGCCCGCCCGTGCACATGGGCAGCTTGGTCGTCGCGCTGTCCAGAAAGAAGTAAGCATTCGAACCGCTGTCGATGATGCTGCCGTAGGGGGTACCACCCACGGGGAACGTCGTGCTCGCGTACCCATGGAGGTCGAGGGGGATCTGCGTTGCGCTCCCCAGCCCGTTGTTGTCCTGCGTGCCGATGCCGAAGATCAACTGCCCCTGCACCGACGCCGCACCGCTGGCCGAGATGCTCGGTAACTGGATGATGAAGCCGTTGTTGTCGACCGGAAAAGCGGCAACCGGATGGGAGACCTGCTGGCTCTGCGGCACCGAGGCGACGGCACAGGCGCTGGCGCTCGAACAGGTGTAGTAATTGCCGGGGTTCGATGGTGACCCCGCGGGCAGCGCACAGGCCGCCCCGCAGTCCTGCAAGAAGATGCCGACCCCCAGAAAGCCATTGGCCCCGAGGGTCTGGACCTCGGTTTGGGCCGTTCCCGTACAGCTCGCTGGGATGGCGAAGCTCTTGACGCCGATGACTTGGACGGTCAGGCCCGTCGCCGTCTCACCGCCCAGCTTGACGTCCGCGGTCTTGAGCGGCCCCCAGGCCGACGAGCCATCGACGAAGGAGAGACACTCGGCGAGGGTCTGCGCGCCCGCCTTGTTGGCGTCGGGCAGACTCAGGGTCAGGACCGAATCGAGCACGCGCACCCCGACCGCGCCGGTGTCGACGACCAGGTGATCGATGGTTTGGCAGTTGCTAGTCCCGGGCACGCAGATGGTCGCGGTGGCGAACAGCACATCTAGGTTGGGGAGATCGAGACCCGGCGGGCCAGAATCGACGACGACATCGAGCACATTGGCCCCCGTCGCCGCGGTCTGGTTGCCGCCCACCCCGCCGGTCGGCACGGTACTCCCCGATGCGCCACCCGCGAAAGGAAAGACCGGCCTGACGCCGTCGCCGCCGCAACTGGCGAGCATCGCCAGCATCACCGCAATCTTCGCCAGCGCCTTGGCCATGGTCATGTCCTCAGCGCAGATCGCCGGCGGCGACACCGTCGGGAAGCAGATCGGTCAAGATGACTTGTCCGAAGAAGGTGCGTAGGTAGCCGCCCATGACCACCGACATGCCGGGCAGCTCGATGCGCACGATACCGCGCGTGGCGCGCCGGCCGCGCGTGCCCGCGATGAAGCGGTCGTAGTGGGCGCCCATGATATCGCGCAGGTTCGGCCGCCAACCGCCCGACCAGGAAACCGCGAAGACCTTGCCCGAATCGCCCACGAACTCGCGCACCTTGGTCCCGGTGGGCGCGGTCAGCTCGTGAATCGCGTAGGCGTCGCGCCGGTGCACCTGCAGCCTGGCCCCCAGGCGCGCCTGATCCACCGCGACCGCGGCGGCGTCCTCGCCCAGCGCCGCCCGGGCGCCGGGGGAGAATTGCATGGCCAGGGCCAGCGCACCGACCACGAGTAGCCAATGACGGGACAGACGAGTCGGCGGACAGGTAGGCTGCATGGCGATTTTGAAGTATAGCAGCCGAATGCCAGCGGTACCCTCGACTACTGGATTTCCAAGATCGGTTTCTACCGGCACAAGACCTGAACGCACCGCTGTCGGGAAGCGCCCGCCGAGGTACAATCGTCCCTCGCATGCCCTTCGACCGTAACCACATCAGCACGGGTCTGCCGGGCCTCGATCAGGTGTTCACCGGCCTGCGCGCCGGCGACAACGTGGTCTGGCAGGTGGACTCGCTCGACGACTACGCCGCCTTCGTCGCACCGTTCTGCCAGTGGGCGCGGTCGAATGGGCGGCGCCTCATCTACTTCCGCTTCGCCAAGCATCGGCCGCTCTGCGAACCCAGCGCGGCCGAGGTGCGCGAGGTGAGCCCCGAGGCGGGGTTCGAAGCGTTCATCACGCAGATTCACGATGTCATCGAGGAGGTGGGTGAGGACGCGTTCTACGTCTTCGACAGCATGTCGGACCTCTCGCTCGAGCGCATCAGCGACCGCATGCTGGGCAACTTCTTCGTGCTCACCTGTCCCTATCTTTTCACCCTCAACACCATCGCCTACCACGTCCTGCTGCGGAACTTCCACTCCTTCCACGCCAGCTCGCCCATCGCGCAGACCACGCAGATCCTCGTCGATGTCTACAACCTGCGTGGCCAGCTCTACCTGCACCCGCGCAAGGTGCAGCACCGCTACGCCCAGACCATGCACATGTTGCACGTCTGGGAAGGCGACGACTTCCGGCCGGTGACGGAAAGCTACATCACCACGGAGGTGCTGGCGCAAGCGCCTTGGGCCAGCTCCACGGCGGGCAGCGGCCGCGTCGGCCCGTGGACGCGCACCTTCCAGGAGGCGGCCGCGGTATTGCGCGCGTCCGAGCGCGGCCAGGCCACGGCCGAGCAGGTCGACGAGGCCCGCGCCCTCACCCGGCGCATCGGCATCACACGCGACGAGCGCCTGGCCGAGCTCGCGGATCGCTACCTGACCCTCGACGACATCCTGCGCGTCCGTCAGCGCGTCCTGCCCTCGGGTCTCATCGGCGGCAAGGCCGTGGGCATGCTCCTGGCCCGGCGGATCCTCAACGACCAGAGCGCGCGCTGGGCTTCCGTGCTGGAACACCACGACTCGTTCTACATCGCCTCCGAGAACTTCTACACCTACCTGGTGCAGAACCAGGTCTGGCTGCTGCGCCAGAAGCAGAAGAACCCGGAAATGTTCCTCGACGGCGCCGCCGAGGCGCGCCAGCGCATGTTCATGGGCACCTTCCCCGAGTACATGAAAGAGCGTTTCCAGAACATGCTCGACTACTTCGGCAATTCGCCCATCATCGTGCGCTCGTCGAGCTTGCTCGAGGACGCCTACGGCAATACCTTCGCCGGCAAGTACGACAGCGTTTTCTGCGCCAACCAGGGCCCGCGGCATATTCGCGTCGACGAATTCCTGCAGGCCGTCCGCCGCGTCTACGCCAGCAGCATGAGCGAGGAGGCACTGATCTATCGCAAGGAGCGCCGGGTGCTCCACAAGGACGAGCAGATGGCGCTGCTGGTCCAGCGGGTTTCCGGCGCCCGCAACGGCTCGCTCTACTTCCCTCACGTGGCCGGCGTGGCCCTCTCGCACAACCCCTACGTCTGGGACAAATCCATCGATCCGCATGCCGGCGTGATGCGCATGGTGTTCGGCCTGGGTACGCGCGCGGTGGATCGCTCCGACGACGACTACACGCGCGTGGTGGCGCTGAACGCGCCGACCAAACGTCCCGAGCCCAGCTTCGACGACGTGCGCCGGCACGCCCAGCGCCGGGTCGACGTCCTCGACCTCGAAACCAATCAGCTTGCCTCCTACGATTTCATGGACGTGGCCCGCCGCTGCCCCGACCTGCCGCTGCCCATGCTGGCCTCGCGCGACGAGGAGCTGGTACGCCGGGCCGCCGAGCGCGGCCAGGAAACCTTCGCCTGGGTACTGACCTTCGACCAGATGCTGGAGAAAACGGCCTTCGCCGCCGACATGCGCGAGATGTTGCACGTCCTGCAAGAGGCCTACGGCAGCCCGGTCGAGATGGAGTTCACCCTCAACTTCCTGCGCGACGGCAGCTACCGCATCAACGTGCTCCAGTGCCGGCCCGTCACCATGGCGCTGGACGGGCCCTT
>JADGRD010000425.1 GCA_017881285.1 Pseudomonadota bacterium
CGCGGGGCAGGTCGACCGAGATACTGTCAGCGATCGTCTGGGCGGAAATGGGGATGATCTTTTCCGTCCCCGCTTCGAATGCGTTCGCGATGGCCGCGGATCCTTCGGCCTGTATCCCGATGATCCTTGGCATTTTCTCCATCCATCCCAGCGCCATCACCAGAAAGTTGGTCGCTAGGAGGAGCGGAAACACCAGCAGCAGGGGTTCGACTCGTCTGCGCAGGTGAATCGTCAGCGCGACCAGCAACGGGGCGGTGATCCCGAGCGTGGCGAAGAGGAGGTACGGAGCGCCCAGCACGAGATTCGGGAGCCACGGTTTGCCGGCCCCGACGTGGCTGGCCCAAGAAGCTGCTGGTGCATTGCGACCGGCAAGGGACAGGACCAGATCGAGCATCCTGCCGGTCGAGGCTCCGTCGAGGCGAATGAGGGGAAGGCCAGGCAGGTCCTGCGTGGCCACGATGGCCAGGACAAACACCGCCACGGCGGAGACCAGCCACGCGATCCGGTAGCGCAACCGTAGTCGCCCGCGCAAGAACAATGGCGGCACGACCAACAGCACCAGGGAGATCGCGACGAAGAATTGCGCCTTGTAGACCGCGACCACGCCCCCGCACGCCCAGCCCACCGCGACCTGTAACAGGCTGCCGCGCGAACAGCCACGCAACACGAAAAGCCAAGCCAGGGCGGTCATCGACAAGCCAATGGTTGCGCCCGGGGCAATCTGCGCCAACCAGTGGTACGACAAGAACGTGTTTCCCATTCCCTGCTGGGCGCCGTCGGGCAGCAACAGCAGCGCCGCACACGCGGCCAGTCCGGGCCAGGTGCCCCACAAGGACGCGACCAGGATGTACGCCCCAAGCCCGGTGAAGAACACGCCCATGGGCACGAGGATGCCGGTGAATGCGGCGTAGCACGGGATCCCCGATGCCTGCTTGATCAAGGCTGGCGTCAAGTAGATCCCGAAATGGTAGAGATGAGCGGGCACGCCCGCCATGCGGTAGTCCTCGATGGAAGCGGCCCCGTGCGCGAGACTGAATATTCTGATATGAACCGCGTGGTAGAAGCCATCGATCCACGGCTTGATGAGCGTGACGTTGCCCCGCACCTCGATGGGGAGCAGCGAGTCCTGGCACCAAAGCGTGGCCGCCACCAGGGCAATCGCCAGAACGTAGTATCCGGTCGATGTGAACCCGCCGCTCACCCGGGCGGGCCGGGAGGCAAGAAAGGCGGCGCCCATGAGCCCCAACACGATGCCGAAGTTGGCCACGATCCCCAGCGGTGAGAGCCATGCCAGCGCAAGCAGCGCGGTGTTGACCACGGCATAGCCGAGCAGCAGCCGCAGCGGGAGGTCGAAGACGATCCCCGCCGCGAGAGGACGCCACGCCGCGGCCAGCGAGCCCGCCAGATAGAACGCGAGAAAAACGGCTTCACACGCCAGCAAGGTGATCAGCGAGAAGCTCCCAGCCGCGAGGGCAGCCCAGGTCGCGACTACGGCGGCGCAGATGGCCACCGCCGAGAAATCCGCTACCCGGAACGTGGTAGCCAAGGGACGCGCGGAGGGGAAGGGATGGGGCATGGGCTCCCACCCCTGTGCCGAAGTGGGCGCAAGTAACTTATCAGAAGCCTGGCACGCGGGAAGAACAAGCCGGGAAGGAAATGCCGGCGCCGAATCCGTGGGCAGGATCATAGCGCGGGCTTCGCCCGCAACCCAAGGCTTCGCCGGGTTACTGCCGTTCCTTCCCGGCGAACCTCGCCGTTCCGCCAGCGAGGCCCACCGCGCGCACGTCCATGCCGTGGTAGATCCCCGTGGTGCATCCCATCCCGCGACTTCGCTCTCGCCGGCCGCCCGCGCGGTGGCCGTTCGTCCTCGCGAGCCTTGCCACCTTCCTGCTGACGTTCTCGGCGGCTGCCGGGGACTTCGCCGAGGCGGCCGCGCGCGGTACCGCCCAGGCGTTCCTCTTCGCCCTGACGGCAGGATTTCTGACCTCGCTCACGCCATGCGTGTACCCGATGATCCCCATCACGGTCAGCATCTTCGGGGCGCGCGGCGCCGCCTCGCGCGCCCGGGCCTTCCTGCTGGCCACCGCCTATGTCGCGGGCATCGCCGTCATGTTCGGCACCCTGGGCACGACCTTCGCCTTGCTCGGCAAAGCCTTCGGTACCTTCCTGGCCAACCCGTGGGTCGTGGTGCCGCTTGCCCTCTTCTTCTTCGCCATGGCCGCGTCGATGTTCGGCGCCTTCGACCTGACCCTGCCTGCCCCCCTGCAAGAGCGGCTCTCACGGGTCGGCGGGCGCGGTTTCGTGGGCGCATTCTTGATGGGACTCGTGGGCGGGCTCATCGCCGCGCCCTGCACTGGCCCACCGCTCGCCGGCATCCTGGCCCACGTCACGACCACGCGCGACGCGGCCTACGGCTTCCTGCTCCTGGCCACCTACGCCGCGGGTATCGGCGTGCCCTTCTGGGCCATCGCTGGCTTTTCCATGCAGTTGCCGAAATCGGGGCCGTGGATGAACGCGGTCAAGAGCGTGTTCGGCATCGCCCTGGTGGTGGCGGGCCTCTACTACTTGCGGCCCATCGCCCCGGCACTCGCCCGCCTGGGTGGTCGTGGTTACGTCTTTCTCATTGGCACCATCGTCGCCGTCATCGCTGGCCTCGCCCTCGGCGCCGTTCACCTGTCCTTCTCGGCCGGCGCGGGCAAGGCGGTGCGCAAGGCGGTCGGCCTGGGGCTCGCGGTGGCTGGCGTCTTCGGCTTTCTCACCTATCTGCTGACCCCGGCCATCCCCATCGAGTGGTTGCGCTCGGAACCCGCCGCCGTGGCCGCCGCGCGAGCGCAGAACAAGCCCTTGCTCGTCGACTTCATGGCCACCTGGTGCGCCCCCTGCCTGGAGATGGACGTCAAGGTCTTCGGCCGCGCCGACGTCGGCCCCACCCTCACGGAGTTCGTCCTGCTGCGCATCGACTTGAGCCGCGAGAACGATGACGATTCCCTGGCCGCCATCAAGGCCAAGTACCACGTCGACACGCTACCCGCGATCCGCATCACCACGCCCGACGGCCGCGTCCTCGCCGAGATCAACCATGAGGTTTCGTGGCAGGAATTCGTGGCGACGGCTGCGACTGCGCACGGGCGCTGATCATCTCGATTGGCCCCGGCAGAGATCGAGCAATTTCTCGACCGTCCCCATGCTCCGGAGCGTACTCACGGTCGCCAACCCGCCGTCGAAATAGGCATTGGTGAGGCGCGACCGGGCCACCCCCCTCGGCAGGCGCAGGTATATCTCGCGCCCACGAACCAGGAATTCGTCGGGCGGCGAACGTCGTGGGTCGAGCGCGGCCACCTGCGCGGCGGATGGCTCGCCGGCGAGAAACGCCACGTGCAGAGTCCTGGGGTCGGCGCCAGTCTTGCGAAACGGGTTTCGGCGTACGACGCCGGCCAGCTCCTCCGCGGTCCTGACGACGACCGGCACCACAAGCCGCGTTCCGGCCAGGATCGCCCGGCTGATCGCTTGCGGCACCCGGCGGGCGAGCGCCTCGCTCGCCTCGAACAGGACGTTTCCACTCTGGATGTAGGTTCGAACTGCCTCGCAGCCAAGCGATTCGAACATGCGCATCAGGAGTTGCATCGGCAGCAAGTTCTTGCCGCCGACGTTGATCCCACGCAGGAATGCGACATGCGTGCTCACGAGATTCCCGTCCGAGGGTAGTTTCTAAATAGGACTTCTAGCGTCTTATATATGTGGTACGAGAAGCCCATTCAAGCCATAATCGAGTAATCCGATGCGTATTCCCCCAATCGACCCGCGTCACAGCCCCCTCTCCGACGCGCAGACCACTCAGTTCAACGCCTTTGCCGCCTCCCTGAGTGCGGAGCAGGCGCCGTGGGTTCTCGGCTACTTGGCGGGGATCAACCATATGCAAGGCGCGGTCGGCCAGGCCGCGGTGCCAAGCCCCCCGGCCGGCATCGATGGACAGCTTACCGTGCTCTTCGCATCGCAAACGGGCAACGCCGCGAAGGTCGCGAAGCAGTTGACGGCGGCGGCGGCCACCGCCGGCATCCATGCGGTCGCGACGAGCACGGGTGATTACCCGGTGGCGAGCTTGCGCAACGAGCGCCATGTGGTGCTGATCTCCAGCACGCAGGGCGAAGGGGACCCGCCGGATGCCGCGGCGGAGCTCCGCCGCTTCCTCTTCGGCAAGCGAGCTCCCCGCCTGGAGGGGGTGCGCTTCGGGGTGCTCGCCCTGGGCGACTACAGCTACGCCAACTTCTGCAAGGCGGGTGCGGATTTCGATCAGCGTCTGGAGGAGCTCGGCGCCGAGCGGGTGGTCGCGCGAGTCGATTGCGATGTCGAGTACCAAGCCGCCGCCGATGCCTGGCAGGGGCAGGTGCTCGAGGCCTTCAAGCATCTCAAGCACACCAACGGCGCCACGATTTCGCTGACCACGCCGGCCGCCTCGGCGCCGGCGCAAGTCATGTATGACAAGGC
>JADGRD010000426.1 GCA_017881285.1 Pseudomonadota bacterium
ACCACCGAGCGGGCGATCTCCGCGCCGGCGGCGACGCGGCCGCCACCGGAGACCACGACCAGCGGGCCGACTACCGCGCCGGCCTCGATGACCGCGCCCGCGGAGATGCGGACGGGCGGCAGGATGCGCGCGCTGGCATCGACCTGCGCGGAGAGATCGACGCCGACGAGCGGCCCCGGCGCCTGCGGCAGGATCGGTGGGTTCTGCATCAACTCGAAGTTGCCGGCCAGGTAGCGCTCGGGCGTCGAGTGCTCGGCGAAGTAGCCCGCCATGGTGAGGGAGCCGATGCGGCGGCCGTCCACCAGCGCGGGAATGTAGGCGTCGCCGATCACGTCGGATACGCCCTCGGGCAGGCGGTCGAGCAGGGCCGGCTCGACGATGTGAATGCCGGCGAACATGCGCGGCTGGATGGCCCCCAACGCCGTGCGCTCCCCGCGCTTGCCGCGAATGCTGAACACGGCCCCCGTCGTATCCACGCCAATGGGCGCCCACAGCTCGGGGTTGGGATCCGCGCGGACGACCATGGTGGCCAGCGTCCCTGGGGCCGCGTTGCGATGCGCCTCCATGACACGGTCGAGATCGATGTCCGCCGCCACTTTACCGTTGATGACCAGGACCGGGCCCGCCTCGAACATGTACCGCGCCTTCCATAGCGCCCCGCCCGTGCCCAGCAGCTCTTCCTCAACCGAATAGCGCAGGCGCACCCCGAAGCGCGAACCGTCGCCCAGGGTCTGTCCAACCTTGTCGCCATGGTGGTGGAGGTTGACGATGATGTCGCAGAGCCCCGCCCGCCGGCATAGCTCGATGGCAAAGGTGATGGCGGGATAGCCGCAAACCGGCAAGAGCGGCTTGGGCAGCGCCAGCCCGATGGCGCCGAGACGCGTGGAGCGGCCCGCGGCCAAGATCATCGCTTGCATGGCCGCCATTATCCACCACTCGCCGGCCGATGCACGCTTTGCCGGCAAGCCCCCCGGATCCCGCGAAGAATGTGAATGGCCTCTCGAAGAATGCCCCCTTTTCGTGCAAAGATGCCTTCCATGCCGGGTACCATCGGGCTCTTTCTTCGCAGTTCGGACAACGACTACCAGCTACGTCTGAAGGAGCTCGGTGTACGGGAAGCCAAGCGCCAGGGTTTCGAGATCGTCATCGAGTCGGCCATGAACGATCCGGCCAAGCAGGTCGAGCAGATCCACGCCGCCATCAAGAACGCCGCGCGCAGCAAGCTGGTCGGCATCCTGGTCTCCACCGTGCACGACGAGGGCTTGCCCGAAGTCCTGAGCGAAGCCGCCGAGGCGGGCATCGACTGCGCGCTGCTCAACGAGGGCAGCTTCATCGACGAGATCCACGCCAAGTATCCCAGCCGCGCCATCTTTGCCGTCACCTCGGATCAGGCCGAGATCGGCCGCATCCACGGCCGGCAGGTGCACGCGCTGGTCGGCGTCAAGGGCCGCGTGCTCACCGTGACCGGTCCCATGAGCACCGTCATGGCCCAGAAGCGCCTGGCCGGCCTCAAGGAAATCCTCGGCGACAACTTCAGCGTCATCGAGCTCAACGCGGACTGGACCAGCGAGCGCGCGCGCATGGCCGTCGAGCGCTGGTCGGAGGAACTGGCGGCCGGCGCCAAGTTGCCGAACATGTTCGTGGCCCACAACGACGAGATGGCGCTCGGCATCCGCCAGGCCCTGCGCGACGCCTCGTCGAAGAAGGATCTGCCGCTGGCCTCGGCGAGCATCACCGGCTGCGACGGCTCTCAGACCTTTGGCCAGCGCCTCGTGAAAGAGGGGCGCCTCAAGGCCACGGTCATCATGCCGCCGTCTTCCGGCGCCGCCATTGAGTGGATTGCGCGGGCGCGGACGCGTGGCGAGCTGCCCCCAGTCCGCGTCGGGCAGCCGGTCACCTCTTTCCCCGCCTTGTCCGGTCTGAAGAGGTGAGGCACCAGCGTACTTGACGTGTACACCTCTGTGGTTTAATATCCTACATTAAACCACCCAGAGGCCGTCATGATTAACTACCCAACATCCTTGAGAAACCGGCGTTTCGACGCTCGCGTACCGATCGAGACATACGTCAGCACCTATGTGATGGACCAGCCCCAGCGGGCGGTAACCCTCGACATCAGCGAGAGCGGACTCTACCTCAACGCCCTCCTTCGGGATCCACACCCGCCGCGCACGCCCATTGGTCTCGAAATCGAGCTGCCCGGCTTCGGCGAGACTATTTGGGTCGCGGGCGAAACCTGCCGCGACGCACGGGACGACTACTTCTACGGATTCGGCGTGCGCTTCACCGACATGGCGCTGCTGCACCAGCGCATGCTGCGCGCCTACTGTCGCGGCGCCCGTCGGCGAGCCACCTGGGTAAGCTCCTAAATCATCTCCAGCGCCGCCTTGATGGCGTGGAGCATGCTGGTTGCGTCGGCCTGGCCTTTGCCGGCGATGTCGTAGCCACTGCCGTGGTCAACCGAGGTGCGCACGACGGGCAGCCCCAGGGTGACGTTGACCGAGACGCGCGGGAAGGCCGGCTTGACCGCGACCAGCCCCTGGTCGTGGTACATGGCCACGATCAACCGGTACTTCTTCACACGCGCGATGAAGAACGAATCAGCCGGGAATGGCCCGTCGCACGGGAAGCCCTGCTCGCGCGCCCGCTGCATGGCGGGCCGGATGATTCGATCTTCCTCGAGCCCCAAGAGGCCGTGCTCGCCGGCGTGCGGGTTCAGCCCCAGCACGGCCACGGCGAGCTTGCGGCCGTAGTACTTGCGGCCGGCCGCGGCCAGCATGGCGATGGTGGTGGCGATGCGGGCGGACGAGAGGCTCTTGGCCACGTCCGCGAGTGGGACGTGCGTGGTTTGGAGCGCCATGATGTACTCCGGCGTGAGGAAGGCCATGCGCTCGTCGTGAACGCCGAGCTGTTCGGCCAGGTAGCCGGTGTGGCCCACGAAGCCGGGCAAGTCCCGGGCCACCGCCTCCTTGGTCATGGGCGCAGTCACGATGGCGGCGACGAGGCCGCGGCGCGCCTTTTCGATGGCGAAGTCGAGGTAGCGGACCTGCTCGCGACCGTAGGCGGGAACGCCAAAATGGAAATTGGCCATCACGATCCGGGTGAGGTCGAAGAGCCGGATGGGAATGGGCGGCTCTAGGGAAGACGCGAAGCCGTCCACGCGCTCGACGGGGAGGCTGGCCCGCACGATGCGGCTGGCGCGGGCGAGCACGTTGCCGTCGCCGGCCAGGTAGAGATTGGCGCGCCGCTTGGCGAAGAGTCCGGCCACTTGCCTGGCCACCGCCGACCGGGGCCGCGCGAGGGCGGCGATGGCCTTGACGATCACCTCGCCCGAGATCCCGGCGGGATCGCCCATGGTGATGAGAATGTTCTTGACCGCTTTCATGGCGAAGGGATCGGATTATCGTCGCGCGCGACGGTCAATTCACGCGAATTCCGCCATCGGCGACCGGCTCGGCCATGGTGTAAGCTCAGACGAGGAGAAACCGATGGAACTTGCCGACCTCAACAAAGACGAACAGCTTGCGCTTGCCGGACTTCTGGAATTCGTGGTCCAGGCGAGCGGCCACGTGACCCCCGACGAGGAAACCGAAATCGACGCCATCGTCGAGGCCATCGGGGAGGAGAACTACCGCGCGGCCGTGGACGAGGTGGACAAGCGCTTCCCGGACGAGCAAGCGCTGCGATCCTTCCTGGCCAAGATCGAGCGGCAGGAAGCCCGCGAGGTCATCTACGGCACGGTCATCGAGGCCGCCATGACCGACACGGTGGAAGGACGGGAGAACCAGCTGCTCCCCTGGTTGGCCACGCAATGGAAGGTCGAGGTGACCTACGAGCAGCCGCCAGCGGACGCGGAAGGCAAGTAGCCTACTCTCCTAACCGTTGCGTCGGGTTCCGATCGATCAAGCGCGTCGCCGCTTTGGGGACGGTGCAGGGCCGGCAAAGCCACTTCCGCGAGCGGTATGCGGACGAAGGGCCGCGCCAGGAGCGAAGGATGGGGAATGGTGAGCCCCGGTTCGTCGAGCACCTCCGCGCCGTAGAGCAGTAGGTCGATGTCGATGATACGTGGAGCCTTGCGCTTGTCCGCCGGGCGAATCCGGCCGCGGGCACCCTCGATGCCAAGACAGGCCACAAGCAGCGCCCGGGCCGCGAGCTCGGTTTCATAGAGCGCGCTCACCGCCACCACGCGGCCCAGCGCGGACAGGGCTTGCACGGCCCGCCCGATCTCGGCCGAGCGGTCACCGAGGTTCGACCCCAAGCCGAGGTAGGCAACCATTTCGGCGGGAGGATACTCCAAAGCCGGGGCGTGGTAAGAACGTCCCTCCCATGCTGCAAGCCCTCGCCGCCGCTGGTTTGACCGGCCTGGCCACCGGCCTGGGGGCTTTCCCGTTTTTTTTCATCCGCCGGCTGCCCCGCCGCGCCTACGACGGCATCCTGGGATTGGGCGCGGGACTCATGCTGGCCGCCGCCACCTTGGGTCTGC
>JADGRD010000031.1 GCA_017881285.1 Pseudomonadota bacterium
CCCAGGAAACCGAGGGCTACCTCACGCGGGCACGCCTGCTCGAGATCCACCGCGAGACCGGGATCCCCCTGTCCAGCATCTACGGGGTGGCCACCTTCTACGCCCAGTTCCGCATGACCCCGGTGGGCAAGAACCTCATCCGCGTCTGTCACGGGACGGCCTGCCACGTGGCCGGCGCCAAGGAGATCAGCGAGACGGTCGAGGAGACCCTGGGGATTGGCAACGGGGAGACCACCAAGGATCGGTTGTTCAGCCTAGAGACGGTCTCGTGCATCGGCTGCTGCAGCCTGGCCCCGGTCATCATGATCAACCACGACACCCACGGGAATCTGAACGAACGCCAGGTCAAGAAGGTGCTCAAGCAGCGCCAGGCCGAAGCGGCGACGGCGGGCACGGGGGCGAAGGCGTGAAGATCCTGGTGGGATTGGGGACCTGCGGGATCGCGGCCGGGGCCGAGCGTACCTATCAGGCGTTGGCCGGGCGCAAGGCCTCAAGCGGCGCGAGTTTCACCTTGGCCAAGACCGGCTGCATCGGCATGTGCTATCGCGAGCCCATCGTCGAGATCAGAACCAAGGAAGGCCGGCGCTACCAGTACGGCAACATGACGGCGGACAAGCTGGATCGGCTATTCTCCGAGCATGTGGAAGCGGGCCGCCCGATCGCCGAGTGGTTGCTGTGGTCCGACGACGGCAGCGGCAGCGAGCAGGCCTACACCACCGAGCAGAACCGCATCGTGCTGCGCAACTGCGGCACCATCGATCCCGAGTCGATCGAGGACTACCTGGCGGTGGGCGGCTACCAGGCGCTCCGGCAGGTGCTCGAGCAGAACGATCCCGACGCCCTGATCGCGGCCATCATCCAGTCCGGACTGCGCGGCCGCGGCGGCGCCGGCTTCTCCACCGGCATGAAGTGGCGTTTCACCCGCATGGCCAAGGGCGATCACAAGTACGTGATCTGCAATGCCGACGAGGGCGATCCCGGGGCCTTCATGGATCGTTCGGTGCTGGAGAGCGATCCGCACTCGGTCCTGGAAGGCATGGCCATCGCGGCCTTCGCCATCGGGGCGGATACCGGCTACATCTACTGCCGCGCCGAGTACCCCAAGGCCATCGAGCGCCTCACCCTCGCCATCGGGCAGGCCGAAGCTGCGGGTTGGCTAGGCCAGGACATCGGCAAGCGCGGGTTTTCTTTCTCCATCCGGCTCAAGGAAGGCGCGGGCGCTTTCGTGTGCGGCGAGGAAACGGCACTCATCGCCTCCATCGAAGGCAAGCGCGGGATGCCGCGCGTGCGGCCCCCGTTTCCCGCGGTGCGTGGGCTGTGGGGCCGCCCCACCTGCATCAACAACGTGGAGACGCTGGCCAACCTTCCCTGGATCGTCACGCGCGGCGCCGCCGCCTTCGCGGCCCTGGGCACCAAGGGCAGCAAGGGGACCAAGGTTTTCGCCATGGCCGGCAAGATCAAGCGCGGCGGCCTGGTGGAAGTGCCGATGGGTATCTCGATTCGCCAAATCGTGTTCGGCGTGTGCGGGGGCATCAAGGAGGATCGCAAGTTCAAGGCGGTGCAGATGGGCGGTCCCTCGGGTGGCTGCATCCCGTTCGAGCTGCAAGACACGGTCATCGACTACGAGTCCATCACCAAGACCGGGGCCATCATGGGCTCCGGCGGTCTGGTCGTGATGGACGAAACCACCTGCATGGTGGACGTGGCGCGCTTCTTCCTCGACTTCACCCAGCGCGAGTCGTGCGGTAAGTGCACCTTCTGCCGCGTGGGCACCAAGCGCATGCTCGAGATCCTCACCCGCGCCTGCGAGGGCAAGTCGCGTGAGGGCGACATCGAGCGGCTGGAAGAGCTGGCCGAGCAGGTGAGAAATGGATCGCAGTGCGCGCTCGGACAGACCGCACCCAACCCGGTGCTGACCACGCTCAAGTATTTCCGCTCGGAGTACGAGGCGCACGTCAACAACCGCAAGTGCCCGGCGCACAAGTGTGGTCCCCTCCTCACCTATGACATCACCGACGCCTGCGTCGGGTGCCTACTGTGCATCAAGGCCTGTTCCGCCGGGGCCATCACCGGGGAGCGCAAACACAAACACACGCTCGACCAATCCCAATGCACACGTTGCGGCCAATGTTACAAGGTCTGTAACGTCGAAGGCGCCATCTCGGTCGATTGAGGAGGTACTAGACATGGCATTGGTCAAGGTCGAGCTCAACGGCAAGCGCATCATCACGGTCGACAGCCGAACCATCCTGGAAGTTGCTCGCGAGGTCGGCATCGATGACATCCCAACCCTCTGTCACGATGAACAGCTCGAACCGTTCACCTCCTGCTTCCTGTGCGTGGTCAAGGTCAAGGGGGCCCGGACCCTGCTACCGGCCTGCTCCACCAAGGTGGTCGACGGCATGGTGGTCGAAACCAACACCCCGGAAGTGCGTCAGTCGCGCAAGGCGGCCCTCGAGCTGCTGCTCTCCAGCCACTACGCCGACTGCGTGGGGCCGTGCCAGGACGCCTGTCCGGCCGGCGTCGACATCCAGGGTTACCTCGCGCTCGCGGCGCTGGGCCAGTTTACCGAGGCCATCAAGCTCATCAAGAATCGCAATCCCTTGCCGGCCATCTGCGGCCGGGTGTGCACGCGGCCCTGCGAGGTCAAGGGCTGCCGCCGCAACCTGCTCGACGAGCCCGTCGGCATCGACTACATCAAACGCTACATCGCGGACCTGGACTTGGGCCTGGCGCATCCCTTCCGGCCCGAGCTGGCCGCGGCGACCGGCAAGCGCATCGCCATCGTGGGCGCCGGCCCCGGCGGCCTGGCCTGCGCGTACTACCTCTCCGCGCGCGGGCACGCCGTGCAACTCTTCGAGGCCCAGCCCGAGGCCGGGGGCATGCTCCGTTATGGCATCCCCGAGTACCGGCTCCCAAAAGAGGTGCTCGATCAGGAGATCGGACAGATCCTGGATCTAGGCGTGAAGCTCTCCACCAATGTTCACCTGGGCAAGGACTTCACGGTGAGCAGCCTGAAGAACCAGGGCTTCGACGTCGTGTTCCTCGCCCTCGGCGCGTGGGAGAGCTCGACCATGCGGGTCAAGAACGAGAACGTGGCCGGCGTGATTCCCGGCATCGAGCTACTCAAGAACGTCGGGCTCCGCCGCCCGCCGGAGCTTTCCGGCAAGGTCCTGGTCATCGGCGGGGGCAACACCGCCATCGATTGCGCGCGTACCGCCCTGCGCACCGGCGCGCAGGAGGTCACCATCCTCTACCGGCGGACACGCAAGGAGATGCCGGCCAATGCGCTGGAGATCGAGGAGGCCGAGCGCGAAGGCGTAAAGATCGAGTTCCTGGTGGCGCCCACCCAGGTCATCACTCGCGACGATCGTCTGGTCGCGCTCGAATGCCAGCGTATGGAGCTGGGCGCTCCCGACGCCAGCGGCCGCCGTAGCCCGAAGCCGGTGGCGGGTTCGGAGTATCAGATCCCGTGCGACTTCGTCCTGGCCGCCATTGGCCAGAGCACCACCATGGGCCAACTGGTCGGCGCCAAGGTCGCGAACTTCCTACCTGAAGGCGAGACACTCAAGCTGACCCGGTGGGAAACGGTGCAGGTGGACAGCGGCACCTTCGAGACTTCGGTGGAAGGGGTCTTTGCCGGCGGCGACGTGGTGACCGGGGCCGCCACCGTGGTCGAGGCGGTCGCGGCCGGGCGCAAGGCGGCCCACGCCATCGACCGCTACCTGGCCACCGGCAAGGCCGAACCCGAACCCACGCCCTTCATCAGTCAGAAGGGCGTGTTCAAGAAGGTCACGGCCGAGGAGCTCAAGTCGCAGGAGCGCATTCCCCATCGCGCCATGCCGCTCTTGTCGGCGGCCGACCGCAAGGCCAGTTTCGCCGAGGTCGAATTGGGCTACGGGCCCGATGACGTGTCGAAGGAAAGCGCGCGCTGTCTCGAATGCGGCTGCGGGGCGTTGTTCGATTGCGATCTGCGCCGGCTGGCGAGCGAGTACCAGGTCGATATCAAGCCGCTCTTGGGCGAGGTGAAGCAGTACCCGGTCGACCGCAGCCATCCGCTCATCGAGCTTGACCCCAACCGGTGCATCGTGTGCGGCCGCTGCGTGCGCATGTGCAGCGACGTGGTGGGCGTGGCCGCCTATGGCTTCGTCAACCGCGGCTTCGCCACGACGGTACGGCCGGCGCTCGGCGGGTCGTTGCTGGAGACAGAGTGCACGAGCTGCGGCCTGTGCATCGGGACCTGTCCGACGGGGGCCATCCTGCCGGTGTTGCCGCTTTCCAAGCCGGGTCCATGGGCGACCACGGCGGTGACTTCGACCTGCCATTACTGTGGCGTGGGCTGCGAGATCGAGTTGCAGGCGCATGGCGACACCTTCGTCACGCCCACGCGCGTGGAGCGGGGCCGCACGACCCTGGGCAACCACTGCCGCAAGGGCCTCTTCGCCTTCGACTACGTGCAAGCCCCCGATCGCCTGCTCGAGGCCCGCGTGCGCTCGGGTCGCGAGCTCGGCAAGACCACCCTGGACGATGCCATCCAGTACGCGGGCATGCGCCTGCGCGAGCTGGCCGGCCGGGTTCGCCCCGAGGAGATCGCGGTGTTCCTGTCGCCGCGTCTGACCAACGAGGAGATCTTCCTGGCCCAGAAACTGGCGCGTGTCGGCCTGCGCACCCACCAGGTCACCTCGTTCACCCATCTGCTCAATCCCGAGATCCAGCACCCCGAGGTGGTTTCCACCGGGACCTACCGCGACCTCCTGGGCGCGCAGGCGGTGGTGGTCGTCGGCTCGGAGCTCGACGAAGAGCACTTCGCCGTGGATCTCTTGCTCAAGCGCGCCGTGCGCGGGGGCGCCCGGCTGGTCGTCGTGGGGCCCGACGAGAATCGGACCACCCAGGTGGCCGAGGCGTTCGTGCGCTGCCCGCCAGGGAGCGAGCCACAGGTGTTGCTTGCGATTTTGAGCAAGCTCAAAGAGCTGGCCCCGAATGCGATCCTGGAGTCCTCCGCTCTGCCCGGCGCGGCCCCCGCGGTCACGGGCGTCGACCCGGCGGAGATCGAGGCCGCGGCCCGCATCCTCGCCGGTAGCGTGGCGCGGGTGCTGGTGTTCAACAAGGACTGGCGCGGCGAGCGCGCGCAGCAGGACGAAACCTGCTACGCGGGCTTCGCACGGAGCTTGGAAATGCCCATGCTCGCGCTACGCGAGAAGTCGAACGCGCAGGGCCTCCTCGACATGGGTGCGGTCCCCGAATGGTTCCCGGGCTATCAACCCATCGACGATCCGGTAGCGATCCAGATGCTGGAGAAGGAGTGGAACGCCGTGCTGCGCGACCTGTCGCGGCCCAAACCGGATCTCGCCGCGGCCCTGGCCGCCAAGCAGATCAAGGTGGCTTTGGTCCTGGGCGAGGATCCCCTCGGCAATCCGGATCTGCCGGCGGCGCTGCGCGGCGGCCTGGAGGCGCTCGAGTTTCTCATGGTCGGGGATCTGTTCATGACTCCCACGGCCGAGGCCGCGCACGTGGTGCTGCCCTTGTCGAGCCCGGTGGAAACCGACGGGACCCTGACCAACCACGAACGCCGATTGCAGCCGGTTCGCGCCTCCATCCCACCCCGTAATGGCCTGCCCAACTGGCAAATCCTTTGCCAGCTTGGCGCGCGCCTGGGCCAGCGTTTCCGCATGAAGTACGACTCGGTCGGCGAAGTCCTCGACGAGATCCGCCGGGTCGTGCCCATCTATCGGGGTGTGGTGCTGCAAGGGCCGAACGACGAGGCCGTCTGGGATCTCGCGCAATTCCCCCTGCGCCCGGCGCAATCCGCCCCGGACGCCTCGACCCAGCCCCGACGGCCGCGCGACACCCTCGCCTTCGACTACCTGGAGCGCCGTTGGGCGCGCCGCTATCGGCAGCTCATGGAGCGGGCACAAAAGGCGTTGGCAGCGACGGCCGGGTAGCTTCCTCACGTCTGCTGGAAGGTGCGGTGGCACTGCGAGTAGCTGTCAAAACCGGCGAGGAGCGTCGCGTCGCTGCCCGCAGATGGGGTTTTGGCGAGGCACAGCTACCTCGTGAGCTCGTACGCCCCGATGTCGTATCCCGCGCCGACGGGGCGAGCATTGCCGTCGACGTCGCTTGCTGGCGCGCCGGCGCTCGTGCCTTGGTCGATGCACGGGGATTGCTCCGTCAGATGTAGATCGTTCGGGTAGGACGCGTATTCCGGAGCGGCCGAGATGTTGCCGCTCGCAAGCGCGATTAGGTTCACCTGCGCGGCGGTGGTCGCATCCGTGTTGCCGTGACGGTATAGGACCAAGCTGGTGGTGGTGGACGGCTCACCTGTCGGCGCATAGAGATCGTTGTTCTGCAGCGACTTCAGGGTCGCGCCAGCCGCCTCGCTGATTGCGAATCGACGGTTACACACGCCGGCGGAAATGATGTTGTTCCGGAGCACACCGGCGGTCGCGCTGTCGGCGCCGGATGCAGGCTCGACCAGAATGCCGATGCTCTGGCAATCGGTCGAAAGCCCCGCTGGCTCGATGTCGTTCGAGTGCACGTCCGGACTAGCGCTGGTGCCGCTGGCAACCAGGTGCAATCCGCAGAACACCTGAGCTTCGGTTCCCGCGCATTGACCGCCGAGGATCCGATTGTTCAGCAATCGCGCCGACGAGCTCTCCAGCCACACCCCGGTGGTGGTGCGGGTGCCGCAGCCGCCTTCGATTCGGTTGCGGTCCAGCAGCGGGTCCGCGCCGACCAGGGCAATGGCGACCGCATCGCGATCGCTGCCGCCCAGGATCACGTTGCCCGACACCGTCGCGCAGCCCGCGCCCGCGCAACGTAGCGCCGCCACGGTCGCGACAGACTGACCGTCGGCGATGTTGCTGGATCCGCCACAGATCATGTTGCCAACCACCGAGGACGCGTCCCCGGTGATCAAGACGCCAGAGGATTCCAAGGGGGCATCGGCCGCGCTTGCCGGCACATAGCCATGAATGCCGAGCATGCTGCCGCCGTCACCACAGTTGCTCTCACAGTTGCCCCCAACGATCTTGTCGCAATTGTTCCGCAGATTCACCGTGCCACCGTTCACGTACACGCCCACCGCGGAGTTACGGCCTTGGCCGGTGCTGATCGATGAACCAGTGATGGTAGCCTGCCCACCCGAGGTGATGGCGACACCCTGGGTATTCGTCGCGGCGAACCCCTCGGAAACGAACACTCGGCTGAGGGATACGTTCTTTCCGCCCTTGACCGCGATCGGCACGACAGTCGCGGCAGCCGGCCCAGAGGCTGCGGACGGGTTGACCTCGATGACCAGGCTGCTGAGCTCGGCGCCAGCCACGATGGTTTGATCGAAAACCACGCCTTCGCTAGCTGCAATCCAGAGGGTCGTCCTCGGTCGCACCGCCGCAACACCACAGTATACCAATCCGGTTTCCGTGACCGCGTACGCCCCTTGAATGATGAGGCCGTCAGGCATCTTGAGCGGGCCACTGGTCGGGTAAAGGGTCGACTCTTTGCACGTCGCTCCACCGGCGACGCAGATACGCCTCCTCGTGCCGCCATCGATCGCGCCGGCCGCCGCTAGAGCTGCCTCGATGGTGGCGAAGGGGCGGTCGACCGATCCATTGGCCGCGGCACCGTCCGCGCTGCCAGTGCAGTTTGCGCAGACCACGATGCATCCGTCCGCACAGCCCTCGTCGATCATGCCGTTGCAGTTGTCGTCAACCCCATTGCAGTCCTCGCTCGCCGCTGGAAGGACCTCGCTACACGGTCCCCAAACCCCGCCCGAGCAAACGCGCGTACCGGCGCGGCAGGCGCCGATCAGAGGGTTGCCGGGCGAGGCGCAGGACTGAGTGCTACCTTCGACGCACACCGGGGCTACGTCGCCACCAGCCTCGGACGCATTTCCGCCTTCAAGAGGCGAATCGCCTCGCACGATGTCTGCGCCGACATCGGCTGCCGGAGCATCCACGCCATCCGCGGACACGTCCAAGGGTGGGCCGAATCCATCAAGCCCGCCGTCCTTCGCCGCTTCACCGTCGAGTCCTCCGCGCACGTCTTGGCCGTCCGTCGGTGCCGCGTCGACCCCGCCGTCGGCTTGATCGGCGAGCGACTCGCTCGGCAACCTCGGGTCCGAGGGCGGACCGTCCGCGCCCCCTTTCGGCGCGTCTGTCGCATCCATGCGGGCGCGGGCGTCCTGACCGCCGAGATTTGCGGGGTTGTCATCCTGACAACCGGTCATACAAGCCGCGATCGTCAGTCCTAACGCTAGCTGGCAAATGCGTTTCATGTTCACGCGAGCCCTCCGTGAAGTTGGCCTATTGTACCAGTTGTTGCGTCCAGGAGGTTTATTCCTTGTCAGACCGGACCTCCGTCGGGCCCAATACGCTGGGATGGCGAACGACCACAGTCGGAAGAAAAGGTCCGCGGTGGTATTTTGGGGGCGGCATGAGAGAGAGCAAGTTGGTAGGTTAGCGTCACCTGGCAGTTTCTTGTTGACCTCCATGCGGCGCCTGACCAACTCCCATGAGCGATCTCCGATGCCACTCCATCGGTGGGCATGGACTGGGGCGCTGCTGCTGTCGCTGGGCGGTTGGTTGCCCGTCGCCCACGCGCAGGAGGTCGCGAGCGCGGCCATGCCGCCACCCAAGAACACAGTGGACGGCGGCCTGCTGCTCGCGTCGCCGGCGGCGCTGCAGACCGGGATGAGCGCGGGCGTGGGTCTGGGGTACTTCCGGGCGGCCACGGCGAGCGGCTGGCTGGCCTGGGGCGCGCGCGCCTCGTGGTCGACCGCCACCGAGTACACGCTGACCGACACGGTTCGCAACGACGACATCCGTCTGCGGCTGTGCGGCGTTCTCCAGCACATCGCCGGCCGCGGCTCGTTCGGTCTGCGCCTCGGCGTGGGCGCAACCGCGGTCTATGAGAACGTCACTGCTTCGCAGGGCAGCCGGGCCGGGTTGACCGGCAGCGCGCTCGAAACCGCCAAGTGGTACCTGATGCCCGCCGCGGATCTCGAGGGCGTGGTGTTCCTGCGCGTCTGGCACGCCTGGGGCATGAGCCTGGCCGGCGGGCCGACCCTGCATCTGCTCGACGGCTCGGCTCGCTATGGCTGGACCAGCCAGCTGGGGGTGCTATGGCAGCCATGAAGCCCTGGATTCGCATTGCCGCCGCCGGATTCGCGCTCACGGCCTGTGGCAAGCCCGTGGGGCTTGATGCGCCGGTCAAGCCGCTGCAGCAGATTCACGTTTTGGTCACGGGCACCGTCGCGGTGGCCGGACCCGTGGACGCGGGCGACGTGGACGCGGGCGACGTGGACGCGGGCGACGTGGACGCGGGTGGCGTGGACGCGGGCAGTGGGCCGCCCCGGCTCCGCGCCGCGCTGGTGTGGGGACTGCAGTGGCTGCCCGAGCCGTTCTGCGTGCTGCCGCCGGAATCGCCCGAGGCCGCGGCCGTGATCGCGGCCGGGTGCCGGGAGAGCTTCGGCTTCATCCCCAATCGCGCCGCCGCGGACATCCCCATCACGCCGGGCGTACCCGCGACCTTCGATCTCTACACCTTGCCGGCCGCCGACGTGATGGTGGGCGACATCACCGCGCGCATCGCCTACGCCAGCGTGATCGTATACGACGACCGCAACGGCAACGGCGTGCTCGATTTCCGCCATCCCCAGCGGCAGCGCCGCGGGGGTGAGCCCATCAACGACACCGGGGGCGCGCCGGACGCGGTGTACGGCGCCAGCTTCATCTCGATGACCCAGCCCGACCGGCGGGTGGCGTTTCTCGAAGGTGATTTCAGCGCCTTGCGGAGCGTGGCCTTCTATCCCCGCGTGGGCTGCGCGGATCCGCCCAAGAGTTTCTCCATCCTGTCCGCGGGTGGCTTCTCCGCGGCCGCTGCCCTGACGAGCGGCCTCGACGGGACGATTCCGCCCGAGGACGATCCCTCCGCCTGCGCCACTGCCACGCTGGACGACACCATCGTGATTCCGATCCCGCCGCAAGCGCCCGCCGCGCTTTCCCAGCTCGCCTGCACCACCAACGACGAGGGCGGCGTGACCTACTACCGCCAGGCTCCGACCGATGCCCTATATGATCTGACCAAGTGGACCTGGGCCTGCGCGAGCCTCCCCCGCATTGGCACCGACGCTGGCGCCGGCTCCTTGGCCCAGCAACTCGTGATTGCCAGCCCCCCGAGCGATCCCTGCCGATCCACCCTGCACTACACCCTCCGCGGGTGTAACAACGACCCGTTCTGCGCCTCACCCAGCTGGCCTGCCCCCGGTACACCTGTGCCTTCCTGGTGGCCGTGCTCCACCTCTCCATGACACCAATTCACCTGTTGCTCGGCAGCTTGCTCGCGGTATCCCCCATCCCGCAGGCCGGCATCGCCGCACCCGCGAGCCCTCAGCCCGTCCCAGCGCCGGTCACGGCCACGCCGGTCTTCGACGAGGATCCGCCGCCGCGCCTATCGCTGCCGACCGAGAGCGACCGCGCGCTTTGGCAGAAGCCCGGCTTCCGCTTCGGGCTGGGCCTGGTATACGGCCGCTTCTACGGCATCGGTGGACCACCCGACTACCAGTTGATCGGCCCGACCATTCGCGGCGGCCTGCGCCTCGACGAGGCATGGTCGCTCATGGGCTCGCTGCAATACCTGTACGCCACCGGCGCGGCCGGCGCCAAGGGGCTGCGCTTCGCCGGCACCATCGAGCCCACCTGGCACGCGACGTCCCACCTCTCGTTGGCCGCAGGCATCGGCTTTGGCGGCATCGTCGAGCAAGGCTCTTCGCGTCCCAATCCCGATCCCCAGCCCGGCACCCTCGATACGTCCTACACCTTCCCCGACGCCAGCCATCCGCTGTCAACCTGCAACGGCGTGGGCGTGGCTGGCCTGTTGCGGGCGCAGTGGCTGTTCGTGATGGGGCCGCGTTCGTCGACCGGGCTGGCGCTGCAATTCGACGGCCAGTGGACGGCCTGCGTGGACGACACGGGCCGGGTCGAGCCTGACACCGCCACCGCCATCGTGCGGCGGCAATGGTGGCCCCACCTCGGCGGCTCTTTGACCTGGGAAATCCAGTGGCGCTAGCCCGGCATGTCGGCGTCGCCATCGCGGCCTGGCTCGCGTTGCCGGGGCTGGCGCGCGCGGAACCGCCCGACGCGGGAACGCCCGCGGACGCGGTGTCGGATGCGACACCCGGCTCGTCCCCCGAAAGCAATCCCGTGGCCGAGCTGGTGCCGCCGCAGCCCTTGCGTCCAGCCACCGTGCCCTATCCCGCGAACGCGCCCCCGCAGGATCGGCCCATCGTGGTGCGCATCAAGCTGTCGGTCGGCGCCGACGGCGCGGTCCACAAGGTCGAGCTGCTCAGCGAATCGCTGCCCGTATTCGACGACGCGGTGGTGGCCGCGGCGAAGGAGTTCCAGTTCGAGCCCGCGCGCTACGGCGGCAAGCCCGTGCCGGTCGAGATCGCCTTCACCCACACCTTCCAGCCGCCGCCCCCGCCGCCCCCGCCCGTCGAGGAAGGCCCACCGATCGTCTCGGCCCTGCGCGGGCGGCTGGTCGAGCTGGGCACGCGGCTGCCGGTCACCGGCGGCACCGTGGTCGCGCAGATCGGCGAGCGCCGCTATTCCGTGGACGCCGACCTGAAGGGCCGCTTCCGGCTGCCCCTGCCCGCGGGCGACGCGCGCGTGAACGTGTACGCCCCGAACTGCAACGCCTATCTCCAGCAAGAGCACCTGGCGCCGCAGCAGGAGCTGGTGGTGACCTACGCCATCGAGCGCGAGCGCTACGATCCCTACGAGATCGTCATCGTGGGCGACAAGCGGCGCGAGGAGGTCTCGCGCATCACCCTGCGCGGCGCCGAGATCCAGCAGATCCCCGGTACCTTCGGCGATCCCTTCCGCGTGATCCAGACCCTGCCGGGCACGGCGTCCATCGTTTCGCTCCTGCCCTTCCCGGTCATCCGCGGCGCCAGCCCCAGCTCGACCGGCTTCTTGCTCGACGGCACGCGCATCCCGTATCTCTACCACCTGCTGGTCGTATCGAGCGTGCTCCACCCCGAATTCATCGAGGAGATCCAGTTCTACCCGGGCGGCGCGCCCGTGCTCTACGGTGGCTACACCGGCGGCATCATCGACGGCCGCACCCACCGCGCGCGCAGCGATGAGCACTTGATCGATCTCGACGTCAACCTGTTTCAAGCCGGTGGTTTCGTGCGCGAGCCCATCCCCAAGACCAACATCACGGCGACCGCGGCGGCGCGCATCGGCAATCCTGGTCTCATCCTGAGCCTTGCTACCAATCGCCTCTCGCTCTCCTACTGGGACTACCAGTTCCGGCTCGACGGCGGCAATCCGCGCAACGGCTGGACGGCCATGTTCCTCGGCTCCAAGGACGAGCTCGACACGCGAGCGGCCGGCACGGCCGGCAACCCGAACCCGCCGCTTCAGCCCGCGCTGATCCTCAACTTCCACCGCGGCGATCTGCGCGCCTATCACGGCAGCGGCAACTTCGACGGGCTCTACCGGGTGGTACTGGGCTACGACCATACGGACAGCACCGGCACTGCGGTGGCCACCTGGTCGATCGAGCCGCAGGCGCGCTGGAGCTGGCAGCCGGGCGAGAAGCTGAAGCTGGTCGCGGGGCTGGAGGGTAGCTTTCGTGACTTCGTCGGGGGCCAGGCCGCGTCGAACGTGAACAACAACGTCAGCATCGCGACGTTCACGGCAGGGATGACCGCGCTCTATGTCGGCTCGGCCCTGGTCGAAGGGCACTACCGGCCCACTCCGCGTTGGCTGATTCGCCCCGGCGTGCGCGAAGATGTCTATTACGATGACCACACGAGGAAGTCGGCGACGGATCCGCGACTGACCCTGCGCTACAAGCTCGCCGATCGCCAGCTCCCGGAGCTGACCGCGGGCAGCGACGACAGCGCCATCTGGCTCAAGGGCGCGGTCGGCATCTACCACCAGCCGCCGCGCTTCGTGCTGCCCCTGCCCGGGTTCGACATCATGCCGCTGCGGTACGGCCTGCTCGAATCGATCCAGACCAGCCTCGGCGTCGAGGCGCCTCTGCGCGAGCACTTCAGCCTCAGCCTCGAAGGCTACTTCGCGTACATGAACCCGACCATCTTCGATCTCTCGGTCAACCAGCAGACCCTCAACACGACCGGCAATACCGCGCTGACTTCCCCCACCACCGCGCCGGGGCAGTCGAGGGCACAGGACATCTTGGACCGCCTGGCCACGCCGACCACGGGCCGCGCCTACGGCGTGGAGGTGCTCATCCGCCGCGAGGTCAAGAGCGGTCTTTTTGGCTGGCTGTCCTATTCGCTGTCGCGCTCGGAGCGCGATCGCAACGGCTCGTGGGTCGTCTACGACTTCGACCGCACGCACCTGCTCAATTTGGTGACCGGGATCCGATTGCCGCGTAACTGGGACCTGGGTTTGCGCCTCCAATATCAAAGTGGCAAACCTTCGACCACGACCTCCGGCTACAACACCGCGCGCGGCAATGGCTACTACCGGGTCGATCTGCGCGTGGACAAGCGCGCCATCTGGCAGGGCTGGATGCTCGATTTCTACGTCGATCTGCTCAACGCCGCGCTCCTGCCCGAGGAAGTCACCCCGGGAACCACGATTCGCTATGTATTGCCTACCGCGGGCCTTCGGGCTCGCTTCTAGGTTGTTATTGGAGAAACCATGAACCAATCGATTGATGCTCAAGCCCTCGATTTGATGTTGCGCGCCGGCTCGCGCTGGGTGCTGTGGCTGCTCATCTTTCTGTCCATCGCGGCGGTCGCGGTCACGCTCGAACGCCTGTGGTTTTTCGCGCGCTCGCGCCGGCAGCGCCAGCACGTCGCTGACATGCTGGCCGCCCTGCGCAAGTCGGGGCCCGAGGCGTCGCGGAAGGCGCTGGGCGAGGCACGTTCGCTGGAAGCCACGGTGGCGCGCGCGTGCCTGGAGCACATCGCCGACGGGCCGCAGGCCATCGAGGAGCACATCGCCGCGGTCATCG
>JADGRD010000032.1 GCA_017881285.1 Pseudomonadota bacterium
GCTCGGCGCGGACCATCGCGGGAGGGTTTGGCGAGGCCGCGCCCAGCGCGGGGCGGGTCCTGTCAGCTCGGCCCGGGGAGGGAACAGGGAGGAACAGAGGAACAGAGACAGAGAATGGGCTTACCGGACAGATCATCGCGGCGGGCATCGAGGTCCACCGTCACCTCGGTCCGGGCTCCGCCGGCTCGTAAACCCAACCCTTGCTCCCTCTGATCCGACGTTCCTCCCTGTTCATCCTTCCGATCCGACCTCCGTAGGATCTGGGTAAGGAGGAGCCGTCGGGGAGAGGGTTTCGGAATTGGCCCCGTGAACACCTTGAAAGGGGTGCCCTCTCAGGGTTCCCATTACAATCGACTACTCCGTGTGGCTCGAAACGATGGGATCTTCCTCGGCGGTCTTTCCGGGCAACTTTGGCCACCACTGCGGAAGCGGCGGCAACCCCAGCGGCTCGATGCCTTGCCCGGGCATGGGCACGGCGGTGGTGACGCCCGCCTTGGCCGCCGCGGCGAGGATGCGATCCGCGGGCTCGGTCCACGTGTGGTACGCGAGGGTGAACATGCCCCAGTGCGCGGGCAAGAGGACCTTGCCGCGTACGAGCTGGTGGGCGCGCACGGCTTGCTCGGGGCCGAGGTGCCAGTCCGACCACCAGCGACCATACTCGCCGGCCTCGATGAGCGTCACGTCGAATGGTCCGAGCCTGTCGCCGATCTCCTTGATGCCGGGAAAGAGCCCGGTATCGCCAGAGTAGTAGGCGCGACGCTCGCGCCCAAGGATGGCGAACCCGCTCCACAGCGTGCCGGCATCGCCGATGCCGAAGGTGCGGCCGGAGATGTGGCGCGCCGGGGTGGCGACGATTTCCAGGCCGCGCACGGCCGCACGTTCCCACCAGTCCAGCTCGACGATGTGGCTCGACGGCACGCCCCAGTATTCCAGGTGCGCGCCCACGCCGAGGGGTACCACGAAGGTCGTGTTCCAGTCCTTCATCGCGACCATGGTCGGGTAGTCGAGGTGGTCGTAGTGGTCGTGGGAAATCACCACGGCGTCGGGCGGGGGCAGATCGCCGAGCGCGATGAGTGGCCCGTACCAGCGCTTGGGCCCGCTCCAGGTCATGGGGCTCGAGCGCGGGCTCCAGTGCGGGTCCACGAGGACGCGATGGCCTTCGATCTCGACGAGGAAGGACGAATGTCCGAACCAGGTGACTCGCAGACCGGTCGCCGGCGTGGTCTGGAATCGTTTCGGGTCGACCTGCACCGTCGGCACGGGACCGTCGGGAGTGGTGAACTTGCTCTTGTTCACGAAGTCGAGCGCCGCGCGGAAGTAGTCATTGTGCATGGGCTCTGGATTCACGAAGCGCCCGTGCTGCCACTGCGGCGAGCGCTCCATGCGCGCCTTGCGCGCGCCCGTCGGTCGCTTGCCGAACGCGCGCCAACCGCTCGCGAGCGCCGCTATCCCGGCCACGGCGAGGAACGCACAGATCCAGCCGGTCACGCGCAACACGCGCCGCCGCGGTTTCGGGCGGGTCCTCGGGAGGGACTCATCGATCGATGCCACCGTCAGTTCTTGAGGGACCGAGCTCTGACTGTCAAGCCGCCCCCCAAAAGAGATTCGCCTGCCCCACCGAAGTGGGGCAGGCGCTTCCCAGCCTGACGGAACGAGGAGAGATTTGGCGGTTTCCTCCGCCAGGCCTCGGTTGAGATTTACAAAGCCGGATTCGCGTTGTGGACGAGGTCCATGAAGTACGCCTCGAACCACTTGCCGGCTTGCGGGGCGTTCTTGGCGGCGTTGGG
This sequence comes from Pseudomonadota bacterium, assembly GCA_017881285.1. Taxonomy (GTDB): domain Bacteria; phylum Myxococcota_A; class Polyangia; order Fen-1088; family Fen-1088; genus Fen-1118. Next base: position 1,788 of record JADGRD010000032.1, read on the forward strand.
TCCGGCGCACATCACGTCGAAGCGCGGGCCGTTCGGATCGGACGAGCCGTCTGATTCTCCCGGCGGCTTGACCCACCAATAGGCGTCGATGTCAGGCGCGGGCTCGGCGCGCGGCCGCTCGCCGAGGCCGGCGCCGCGGACGTTGCACCAGTCGCCCCACTTGTTGCGAATGTTGCCCTTGCCGTTGCGGGAGGTGTCGATGAGGAAGCCGTGGTTCTTGAAGCCGTACATGGCCAGCGTCTGCCGGAGCATCTTGGCGTAGGTCAGCTCGTTCGGGCAGGGGTTCGAGGGCTCGAGCACAGCGCCGTCGCGGTTTGACAGGTGCGTGTAGTTCGAGGTGTTGAGCGCGAAGCCGCGGATCATCTGCGGCCCGCCTGCCTCGCTCAGCACTTGCTTGAATACCTTGCCGATTTTGGCGCGGTTGTCATCCCAGCCAAGCCACCCCGCGTGCGCGGCGTCGAGGTAGACACTGACATTGGGCAGGTGGAAGCTCTTGATGGCGTAAACGATGCCGTTCTTGTAGGCCGAACGTGATTGCTGGCACTTGGGGATGGCCATGTTGGTGGCCATGTTGCCGAGCGAGTCGGGCTCGAGGATGACCCCGATGGGCTGATCGGGGTGCGCCCCCAACTGCGCGGCGATGGGATCGATGAATTCGGTCTTGTAGCGGGCCTCGCCGTTTTCCTCGACCTTGAGCTCGCCGGCCGAGGATTCTGCCGAGCAATCGCGGTTGGGCAGGTTGTAGACCACGATGACGGTCATGGTCGGCACCCCACTTCTGTCCTGCTGCTTCTTGGCCTCGTCGAGCCAGCCCTTGAGGTTCTCGACGGCCTTGCGGTCGCTCAGCCACACGCCCGTCGGGTAGGTCGCGACCTTGCGGATGATGTGGGCCTCGTCGGGGTGGTTCTTCGCCGTGGACTCGACCGAGGCGGTGTACTCGGGGTTCAGGAAGAAGCGGACGTCCTTGAACGGGTTTCCGCCCCCGGCTGCCTTGCTATCCTTGTCGGGCGAACCGACGGAGCCGATGCCGCCGGCGCAGCCCGCGGCGGCCAAGGTCACGGCCAGCGTCGAGAGGATTGGGTAGCGCATGAGGTGCCTCCAGTGAGTGTCAACTGGTGACAACAGCAAGCTGCGTGCCAGGGCAGGCAGCCGTGGGCGCCGCCGCAAGGCCTGGATTGTGGCGGATTCACTCCCCTCGGAGGGGACGCGGACGTCCGAATCTGTGTCCGGCGGACGTCCGCGGTCAGGGCTGCAGCGGCGGCTCGGCTCGCAAGGCGAGGCCCAACGCCTGTTCCGGAAACCACGTGCCCGCGGCGGGATCGACCATGCCCCACAGCGGATCGAAGTGTTTCTGGCCGTCGCCAGTAATGCCCCACGGATTGTATTTGTCGTAGTCCCACGCGCGCGCCCCGCCGGCGATGTCGCATGAGCCGTCGGACTCACCCACGGTCTTGATCCACAGGTAGGCGTCGAGCAGCGGCACGCTGCTGTCGGCGGTCGGCCGCAAGCCCAGGCCCATGCTCGGCGGATTGCACCAGGCGCCCGTGGTCAGGCCGGCGATCACCGACTCGGGTTGCTGGAACGGTGGCAGGGCGTAGCGTCCGGTATCGAGCGGGCCTCGGCCGTTGCGGCCGGTGTCGATCACGAAATGCGCCAGCCCGCTCGGCGCTGGTGCGAGGTCCACGTGCTTCGCGTACCATTTCTCGGTCTCGGCCCACGCCGGTTCGTCGCTGCCCGCCGCCGGCTGGTTCGCGCAGCGGGCGAAGGCGCCGGGCTTGCCGCGCTCCGGGGCCAGGCGCGTGGCGTAGTCGAGACACTTCGCGATCCAAGTTCCGTAGCGGATGGAATGCGTGGTGAGCTGGTAGTCCGAGACATTGACCGCGAAGCCCTGGGTGGCGAGCACGTCGCTGCGATAGAGGCGGTAGGCGGTTTCGCTCACGGGCAGCCAGCCCGCATGGGTGCCGTCGAGATAGACGAACGCGTTGAGGGCATTCTTGGCCAGGCTCGCCACCGCGTACTTGATCTGGCCGTACGCTTCGTCGGCGCTGGCGCCGGGAGCAGGCACGGTGTTGCCGTGGCCGTCGGTGACGGTGGGGCGGCACGCGTCCTTGGTGCCGTCGAGGCTGGTGTTGTAGGGGAGCATCCCCGTGCTGTCGGGTTCGAGGATTACCAGCGTGCGTTCGTTGCCGATGCCGCGGGCGAAGGCATCGATCCATGCCTCGTAGGCGGCGCTGTTCTTGGCGCCACCCGCGCTGAAGCCGGCGCAGTCGCGGTACGGCCGGTTGTTGGCGACCAGCACGCGCAGGCTGCGGTCGTTCGCTGCGTTGACCATGGTGTTGCCCACGGCGCTCTGCACTTCCTCGGGCGTGCCCTTGGAGAACCAGACCGCCTGGGGGACGGCCGCCATGGCCGTGATGGCGGCGGCCTCGCGCGCACTGTTCGATTTCGCCAGGTTGGCGATCTGCTCCACGGCGCCGGGATTGGCCGGCGGCACGAAGAAGCGTGTGCCCGTCGGCAGCGGCCGGATGACGGGCGGGCGCGGCGACGGTCGGGTCACGTAGTACGCGATGCCCAGTCCGAGGAGAACGTCGAAGATCAGCGAGGCCACGAGCAGACGCCGGCGCAGTCTCCCCCGCGGACCGGTCCCGGTCTTTGCATCCTTGGGCTGGACAGTGGAAGGCGCCGCCAGGGTGCCGACTTCTAGGGTGGTGCGGCTTGGCGCGGGCCACACCTCGCGGCGAGCCCAGGGTTCGATCTCGCGCGCGAAGGCTTCGGCCGACTGCTGCCGGTCGCGCGGGTCGGAGGCGAGCGCTCGTCGCACGACCGCGACCAACTCGGGCGGCAGCCCAAGATGTTCCGCCTCGAGAGGCAACGCCGGCTGCGTGCAGACGTGGTGCAGGATGGCGTTGTGCGAATCGCCCGGGTGCGGCTTGCCGCCCGAGAGCAGCTCGTAGAGGACCGCGCCCAACCCGTAGATGTCGGCACGATGATCGACGGCCTTTTCGCCGCGCGCCTGCTCGGGCGCCAGGTAGGCGGGCGTGCCCATGATGGTGCCCGTGCGCGTCTCGGCGCTCTCGAGGGATTCCAGCTTGGCGATGCCGAAGTCGAGCACCTTGACGAGATCGGTCCCGTCCTCGCGCCGGCACACGAAGAGGTTCTGCGGATTGAGGTCGCGGTGAACGATGCCGGCCCGGTGTGCGGCCCCGATGCCTCGGCTCGCTTGCACCACGATGTCCGTGGCGCGGGGGATGGGCAAGCGCTGGCAACGATCGAGGAGCGCGCGCACGCTCTCGCCCGCGAGATACTCCATGACCATGAAGGGCGAGCCGTCCTCCGCCACGCCGAAGTCGACGACCGCCGCTACGTGCTCGCTTTCGAGCGCGCCCGCGGCCTGCGCCTCGCGCTGGAAACGGGTCAGGCTGTCGCGCTGCGCGGCCAGGTCGGGGTGCAGGAGCTTGACCGCGAAACGCCGCCCGACCACCGTGTGCTGCGCCTCGTAGACGACCCCCATGCCACCCGCGGCGAGATAGCGCAGCAGGCGGTACTTGCCGCCCACGATCTCGCCCAACCGTCGCGCCTGCGGGTCCTCGCTCACTTGTGGCCGCTCTCCTGCTCGCGAATCGCGCCGAGATCGACCTTGTGGCCCTCCATCAGGCGATAAGCGCGCTGGCGCGTGATGCCGAGCATGGCCGAGGCGCGCGCGACGTTGCCGCCGGAGGCGCGCAGGGCGACGAGCAGGGCCGGCAGCTCGACCGCCTCGCCGGTCGCCACCGCGCCCGACTCGACGCGGGCGGCCGTCTTGTTCGCGGCCTTGCCGTGCGCCGAATCGCCGGCGCGCGAACCGATGCGGCCGGGCAGGTGCGAAGCCCGCAGTAGCGATTCGCCAGGATGGAGGACGAGAAGCTGGCGGACGAGCTGCACGAGCTCGCGCACGTTGAAGGGCCAGTCGTGGATGCACAGCCGCTCGACCACGTCGCCTTCCACGGCGGGCGCGCGGCCGGCCGTCAGCTCGCGCAGCATGTGCGAAAAGAGATGGGGGACATCCTCCTTGCGCTGCCGGAGCGGCGGCAGGCGGACCGTGATGCCGTCGAGGCGCGCCAGCAGATCGGGGCGGAAGCGCCCCTGCTTGACCGCGTCCATGAGCGGTTGCTGGCTGGCGACCACGATGCGCACGTCCACCGGCACGGGGCGCGTCTCGCCGAGGGGCTGCACCTCGCCCTCTTGCAGGACGCGCAAGAGCTTGGCCTGCAAGGGCATCGGCAGATCCGAAACCTCATCGAGGAGCAGGGTACCGCCGCTGGCGCTGCGGAAGAAGCCGGGGCTGGCGCGGTCGGCGCCGGTGAAGGCGCCGCGTCGGTAGCCGAAGAGCTCGCCCTCGGCCAGGGCCTCGGGCAGGGCGGCGCAGTTGACCGCGACGAGCGGCCCGGGACGCCCGCCCCAGGCGTGCACGCTGCGTGCGACAATCTCCTTGCCGGTACCGGTTTCGCCCTCGAGGATGATGGTGAGATTGCTCTGCGCGGCCTGGCGCAGGGGCGCGACCGCGGCGCGCAGCACGGCGCTGCCCAAAAGCCCCGGGCCGATCTCACCGAACTCGGCCGGCGAGGCCGCCACCACGCCGACCCAGCCGCCCACGCGGATGACGTCGCCGCGGCCGAGCTGCGTGGTTGTCACCGCTTGTCCGTTCACGCGCACGCCGTTGCGACTGCCGAGATCGGAAATCACGGGAAGGGGATCCGGGGCGATCCGCTTAATCGCGGCGTGGCGCCGAGAGACGTCATTGCCGTCGAGCCGAATCGCGCATGTCGGATCCCGGCCGAGCACCAGCTCGAAGTCGCCGGGCCCGTGCAGGGCGACCGGCGGCAGGCCGGTGCGCGGGAAGAGCCAGACCAGGGTGAGATCCTGTGCGCCCTCGCCATGCCGGGGGCTGCTCGCCTCGGTCACCGTGGTATTGCCCGCTTCGTGGCGCGTACCCATTGCCAACCTAATAACACACAACGACCGGGACTTGACTCCTCCGCGAAGGTGAATACTCACCCGGCTGTCGGAGCGAGCGCTCGCCGGCCGTGGACATCTTCGAGAGCGAAGGTCGCATCTCGCTGCTCGCCGACATGCCGGGCGTCAAGGCCGGCGAAGGGTGAATTGACGAAAATAGGTGCCCGTGTCGAGGCAGGGGCAGCGGCAGCCGTCGGCAGCGGTGGTAGCTCGAGCGGCGGTGGCAGCCCAGGTAGCGGCGGCAGCCCGGGCAGCGGCGGCAGCAGTTGCGCCCAAGCGACCACGCAGACGGAATGCGAAGCGCGCACGGATTGCCACGCGGTATTCTTCGATTCGGTAGGCTGCGCTTGCGCCGCGCTCGGCTGTTGCGCGAGGTTCGACCATTGCGGGGATGGTGCCACGGCTGCGTGCACGGGGACCGCGTTCTGCAAGATGATGGCGCCTCACTGCGAGGGCCCCTACCTCATCCCTTACAAAGACAGCTGCTACGAGGGCTGCGTGCTCAGTATTGATTGTGCGCCCTAGTGAGCGAGGGTGGGATTGGGGTCCCACGCGGTGACGGTCCTACGCAATTTCAGACCCTCACGTGTTAGGCAACCGGAGGTCCCCATGCGCTCACGCTGTTTCGCGCTCGCGTCCGTGCTCACCGTGCTTTGCCCGCTCGTGGCCGAGGCAGCCGACGCCGACGTCAAGGTCAGCTCCATCGGGTACTTGCCGGCCCGGGTGAAGCGCGCGTCGGTCACCGCGTCGGGCACGCAGTTCAATCTCAAACGCGATGCCGATGGCAGCGTCGCCTACAGCGGAACTCTCGGCGCGGCCAAGACCGATGCCGATACCAGCCAGAGCATCGCGGTCGCCGACTTCAGCTCGGTGACGGAGACCGGGAAGTTCTATGTCGACGTGCCCGGCGTGGGGCGCTCGGTGACCTTCCCCATCGGCAACGACGTGTATCGCGACGCCTTCGTGGCCACCATGCTCGGTTTCTACGGCTGGCGCTGCAACACGGCGATCTCACTCACGTTCAACGGCCAGACCTACGCGCACGCCGCCTGCCACATGGACGACGCCCACACCGACTACATCGGCAGCACGGGCAAGCGCGATGGGACCAAGGGCTGGCACGACGCCGGCGACTACGGCAAGTACACGGTCAACGCCGGCATCACGGTGGGCTCGTTGCTCGCCGCCTGGGAAGAGTACAAGTCGGTCCTTGAAACCTATTCCTGGCCGATTCCCGAATCGGGCGGTACCCTGCCCGACTTTCTTGCCGAGGTTCGTTGGGAGCTCGAATGGGTGCTCAAGATGCAGTACTCGGCCACCGACGGACACGTTTCGCACAAGCTGACCTCACTGACCTTCGACGCGCCCTCCGACGCCGGCGGGAATGCCATCGATTACTGGGTCATGCCCGAGAACGACCTCCAGACGCGCTACTTCGTGCCCTCGGGTTCGGCCGCCATCGCGGACTTCGTGGCCATGCTCGCCAAGGCATCGCGCATCTATCGGCCCTACGATGCCGCGTTCGCCGACCAGTGTCTGAACGCGGCCAAGGTTTCCTATGCCTACCTGCAAGCCAATACCGCCAATCAGACCGTGACCGACCCGACCTCCACCGGCGGCTACGGCACGACCGACTCGGACGACCGGCTGTGGGCCGCGGCCGAAATGTGGGAAACGACGGGCGACGCGGCCGCGCTCTCGGACTTCGAAACTCGCGCCGCGAAGTTCAATTCGGGCACAACGACCTACGTCGATTCCGACTTCGACTGGGGCAACATCAAGAACCTGGGCATGTACATCTACCTGCAGTCGCAGCGTACGGGACGTACCGCCGCCACGGTGACCGCGATCCAGAAGGCCTTGACCACCGCGGCCGACGCCCTGGTCGCCCAACGCAACAACAGCGGGTACGGCCGCGCCCTCTCGGGCAAGGCGGGCATGTACTACTGGGGCTCGAACGGCTCGGTGGCTCGCACCTGCATGTTGCTCCAGGTGGCCAACCGACTCGCGCCCAAGGCCGACTACCTCGACGCCTGCGTCGATCAGATCAGCTGGATTTTCGGGCGCAACTACTACAACCGCTCGCAGGTCACCGGCCTGGGCATCAACCCGCCCATGCATCCCCATCACCGGCCCTCGCAAGCCGATGGTATCGACGCGCCCTGGCCCGGTCTGCTCGTCGGCGGTGGCAACAACACCTCCACGCAAGCGCCGGGGAGCAACAAGAACGGCGCCACCAACTGGACCGATGACGTCAACGACTACGAGCTCAACGAGGTGGCCATCAACTGGAACGCCCCACTGACCTACGCGCTGGCGAGCTTCCTCGATGCCTATACGAGTCCCACCAATTCCGACGCCGCGGTCACTCCCACCGATGCCAGCGGGGGCACGGGCGGAAGCACGGGCACGGGTGGGGCCGGCGGTTCCGGCGGCAGCGCAAGAGGTGGTACGGGCGGCAACAGCAGCGGCGGTGCGGGCGGCGGTGCAAGTAGCGGTTCGGGCGGCAGCGCGAGCGGGGGCACAGGCGGCAACGCGAGCGGTGGGTCGGGCGGGAGCGCAAGTGGCGGTTCGGGTGGGAGCACGAGCGGCGGTTCGGGTGGTAACGCGAGCGGCGGTTCGGGCGGAACCTCGAGCGGTGGCGCGTCGGGCTCGGGCGGCTCGAATTCCGGTGGCTCCATTGGCAGCGGCGGCCAGACCACCACGGGCAGCACGACCAAGACGAGCAACTCGGCTGGCTGCGGTTGTGCTATCGGCGGCCCGACCCCGGCGCCCACGTCACTGCTCCGCTTCCCGGTTTTGTGCGTCGCGGTCGCTCTCCTGCGGCGCCGCCGGCATCACTAGCGCGGGGACGCGCTGCCGGCGTGGAAGACGATCCGGCTGTAGCGGGGCACGCTGACCACCGGGGTCATCTCGCGCCTTCCGCGCCTTGCCCCCGGCGTCTGGCGGCTGTCAGACGCGAAGCTCACGGCGATCCGCCGGAAGGACACGACGGACCTCGCCGACTCCGCAGCCTCCGGCGCCGGCGGAGTTGGCAGCTCGTGGCAGGCAGCGCTCAACATTCTTCCATCCTGTGGGGCTCCGAGTGCTGGTCAAGTTTTCGGCAGCTTTTTTTTTGAAAGCGCGCCTATCTGACGCCCACTGCCAACCAGCCTGGCCGAAATCCATTTAGGCGGCTCGGCTTCCGCGCGGCCCGATACCCGATATACTAGACGGCATGGCAGGGAATTTGTTCGACGTGTTCGTGGTGGGGGCCACGGATCCGAGCGCGGCGGGCGAGACCCGTCTGGCCGCCGCACTCTCCGCCAAGCACGGGGTTCCGCTGGCGACGGTCGCCAAGGCCATCTCGGCCAAGAACCTGCGCGCCGGCCAGAGCCTCGAACAGGCCCAGGCCCAGGCCCTGGTGCGCCACCTGCAGTCGATCGGCGCCGTGACGGTCATTCGCCCGGTGGCTGCCGCGCGGCCGCCCGGTCAGGCGCCGTCGCCGGCCGCACGCGGGGCGCCCCCGCAAGCTGGTTCGGCTCCCCTCGTGCCACCGGCGGCGGGGCGCGTATCGACCCCCATGGGCGCGGTGGGTGGTGGCTGGCCGGCGTCGATGCTGGCCGACCCGCTGACTCCGGGGTCGCAATCCGCCTTCGCGGCTCCGGGCGGTGTCGGCCCCGCGGGAGTGGTGGACCCCTTCGGCCCACCTCGACAGGCGGGGCCACCCGGATCGGCGTCGCCCGGCGCCTCGGATCTCTTCCAGCCCAATCGTTCCCTCTCGCCAGCCCCAGGCCTCGCGAACCGGCAACGCCAGACGGGAACGCTCCCGGCGACCAGCCCGGGCCGTCCCTCCGCCTCGGGACTGGCCGTTGAAACTTCGCCAGGGCCCAGACTGGAGCTGGCGCGCGCCGATCGCGGTGCCTCGGAAGAGGACATGTCCTCCGCGCGCAGCCGGGCCGGCGGGTCGGCCGCGTCCCTCCGCGAGATGGGCATGAGCGGCAACTCGGGCGTCGCCATGGACGAGGATCCGAAGAACCTCAACCTCGTCCGCTGCGTGCAGCATGGCCTGTACTATGACAAGACCAAGGCCTCGGGCTGCCGGAAGTGCATGTCGCCGGCCCGCGAAGTCGCCATCAAGATGACGGCCGACGCCACGGTCCTCCACGTTGGCGATCTGCGCCGCAAGCCCACGAAGCGCGCCTTTTTGGGCCTGGTCTTCGCCTTGGTGCTCGGATTCCTGCCGGCGGTCTACTATTGCTTCGGTCCAGGCGCGGCCGAAGTGCGCAAGGTGCGTGTCGAACAGGAGCTGCTCTCCCGCCAGCCCGGCACCGAGGAAGTTCTCAAGCGCTTCGACCAACTCGACGGTCAGGTCGGCGACCTGCATGAGCAGGCGACCCAGAAGATGGCCATCTTGTGGGTCGCGGTGGCGTCTGTCAGCATGCTGGGCTGGTATAAAATTACGTAGGCACTGCCGCTTCGCGCTTGCGGCGGCCGCGCTCGACCAGCCAGACTACCAGGATGGACAGGTTGTAGAGCGCGAAGATGGGCAGCGCGAGCATGGTCTGGGTGAAGGGGTCGGTGCTGGGCGTGACCACGGCGCCGACCACGAAGGCCAGCACGATGGCGTACTTGTTGAACTTGAGCAGGCCGCGGCTGCTGACGAGGCCCATCCAGCCAAGCACGGAAAGCACGACCGGCAGCTCGAAGGCCAGTCCGGTGCCCGCCAGGGTCATCATCTGGAAGTTGGCTACCTCGTCCATCATCAACATGGTGTCGAGTTTGAACGGCAGGTCGCCGGCGAAGGCCGTGCATAGCTTGGTCAAGTAGTAGGCCGCGGGTTCACACATGAAGGCATAGGCGAAGACCGCGCCGCCCGCGAAGCAGATCCCCGTGGCCCCGCTGATGAGGATGCCGATGCGCCGCTCCTTGCGATAGAGCCCCGGTGCCACGAACCGCCACAGTTCCCAGAAGACGAAGGGCGCGGAAATCAGCAGGCCGCCAACCAGGGCCAGCTTCATGTAGACCCAGAACGGCTCGGTGAGGCTCTTGGCGTAGAAGTTCATCTCGTGCCCGGCGGCGCGCAGGCCGCGGCGAACCGGCCGCGTCAGCCAGTCGAAGTAGTTCTGAACGAAGATGAACGAGCCGATGGTGGCGAGCAGAAAGGCAATCGCGGCGTTGCGCAGGTGCGAGCGGAGCTCGACCAGGTGTTCGAGGAAGGACATGCGCTTCTCGTCGGACCGGCTGGCTTCGTTCGTGGCCGGCGCAGGGCCGAGCTGGGCGGCGCTGGCGGCGTCGGCGAGATAGGGATCCTGGCTCTGCCCCTGGGCTTGTCCTGGCTTGACGGTTTCGTTCTCGGCCATGGGCTAGCCTTTCTTCCCCTCGGGTGGCTTGGGGGGAGGCGGGCCTTGCGGGGCAAGCACGGGCCGGCCGGCGAGCGTAGCCTCGGCGGCGGCCCTGAGCTGGGCCTGCAGATCGAAAATGGTCGCGTCGGCGGTCGGAGCCGGCTTCGGTGGTGGCGGCAGGGGCGGTGCCGGCAGGTGCGGCGGCGGCGCGGTGGGCAGGGGCGGCGGCGAATGCAATTCCGGCAGCGGCGTTAGGGTGCGGAGGTCGTCGGTGGGCGGCGGGTTGGCGATCATCGTCCCGCCCGCGCTGATCACGTCGGAGGGGCCGGCCGGCTTCACCGCGGCCGCGGCGGCCAGCCGCGCTTCCTGCTCGCGTTGCCTTTGCTGCGCCTCTTCCGCCGCTTTGGCCTCGCGCTGCTTGCGCTGCGCTGCGTCCTCTTCGGCCTTGCGCCGCGCGGTCTTGGCCTCGTCCCGCCGCTTGAGCTCCTCGGGCGGCAGGGTCGCGGCGTCGCGCAACTCGCGCAGTGGCCCGCGGATCATGTCGTCCAGCTCGATGTCCTGGCGGATGTCCGCCGTGGCCTTGCGGATCTCGCGGATCACCTTGCCCAGGCCGGTCGCGATCTCGGGCAGCATCTTGGGCCCAAGGACAATGAGCGCGACCACGAGGATGACGACGAGCTCGCCAAATCCGAGATTGAACACGAGGGCATTTCTAGCCGCAAACGCCCGCGAGTTCCACCCTTACGCGCGGCGGGCTCATTTCCCGGCGGGCAGGCTCATTTGCTGGGGCGGGCCGAGGGCGTAGGCATCCAAACCGCGCTGGCGCAGGAGAGCCGCGACGGACTCGGCGGCTCCGGCGAAGAGCGCGACCTCGGGCGCCCCCGTGGCCTCGACGGCGGCCACGATCTCGGCGAAGCTCGGCAGGTTGGTCAGGGCGAACCCATCGCGGAGGCGCAGGTGCGCGAGCACCTCGGAATCCGCGGCCGCGCCGGAAACCAGGGCGAGCCGGAGATCGCCGAGCGCGGCCAGGCTGGCCGCATTGCGCGCCTCGGGCGGCCAGAGCAGGACCTCGCCTTGGTCGAGCTTTCCCGAGAAGCGCGGAATGGCGGGCAGGCTCTCGCACACGAGGCGCAAGCGCGCCAACCCGGCGGCGGTGCGCCGGTGCGCGCGCACGGCGATCCCCGCCCGAGCCAGCTCGACGACGACGGCCGGCAGGGCGCCGAAGGCCGAGGCGAGCAGCACCACGCGCTCACCCCGCCGCAGGCTCTCCTCGACGAAGGCGCGTACCTGCGCCACGCTCTGCGCGCGCGGCGGGAAGCGCAGACCCGGGTCGCCGAAGGTGGCGTTGATGCACACGGCGTCGGCGCGCCGGATGAGCGCCGGCTCGATGCCCTCAATGAAGGGCTCGGGGCAAAACGCGCCGAGGTAGAAGGCTCGGACCGTCTCGGTTTCGCAGAGCAAGGCGGCTGCGCCCGGCAGGTAGCCGGTGGGAACGATTTCGAGGCGATGCGGGCCAAGATTGAAAGGACGGCCAAAGGCGGCGGGCAGGGCGCGCTCGCGCAACTTCGTGCCCGCGTCGCCGAGGAGGCGCAGCGTCGTCTCCGTGGTCACGAACTGGCGCCGGCCGGCCCGGCCGCCCGCTAGATCGGCTGCCCCGCGCGGCGCCAGGGCGTTGGCGTGGGAGAGAAACACGAGGTCGCTAGGAAAGCCCAAGGCGTCGCAGGTGATCTCCGTGCCCGGGATACGAATTCCCGCGCGGTAGGAAAAGGCGTGTTTCGATCGTCGTGATTTCATTGGTGACTACGAACCCAATCTAGCGAGCATGTGCTCGACGGAAGCGATGTAGGAGCCGCCGAAGAGGTTGACGTGAACCATGAGGAAATAGAG
>JADGRD010000427.1 GCA_017881285.1 Pseudomonadota bacterium
GGACGAGTAGGAGATCGGCGGTAACATCAGGCGGCGTGGGGGATTCCCCTGGATTGCCGTGGGGCATGGTGTCCCTTCTAGTCCATCTCTCCACCTAGCGCGAGAGTGCTATTATCGCCGTCTTTCCCGGGGCATGCACCGCCGGCCGAAGACCACGTCGGCTTGCCGCGCCGCTGCTTCGTCCGGTCTGTTCGCGGTGCGCAGGGAGGAGTACCCTGATCGCATGCGACTGCCGTCCTTGTCGAGTGGGCGATGGATCTTGCTGGCGATGTTGTCTGCGGGGCTCGGTTCCGTGAATGGGTGCGGCGGTACGGGCGGGGCGAAAGGCCCGGACGCTGCCTTGGGTGGCGCTTCGGGAAGCGGCGGCCAAACCGCCAGCGGTGGCCGAACCGGCACCGGCGGCGCGGCGGGCGCTACGGGAAGTGGCGGCCGTGGCGGCTCCGATGCATCGGTGGACGCCCCCGAAGGAGAAGCCGGCGGTAACGGCGATCAGTACGGCCCGTGGGCCGGCGGCGCGACCTACTACGGATCGTTCACGCACGGGCCGCCCTCGGACCCATCGTTCTTCCCCATCGCCGTCTGGCTGCAAGACCCGTCGATGGCGCAGAAATACGCCGACATCGGCATCAACATCTATGTCGGTCTTTGGCAAGGCCCCACTGAGGATCAGCTTTCCGCTCTGCAATCGGTCGGCATGCCCGTCGCTTGCGAGCAAAACAACGTCGGTATCGCCCACGTCAATGACCGCCTCATCGTGATGTGGACCCAGCAGGACGAGCCCGACAACGCGCAGTCGGATGGGGCCGGCGGCTACGGCCCGTGCATTCCGGCGACGGAGGTCCAATCCATCTACGACGGCATCAAGGCAAAGGACAAGACCCGTCCGGTGCTCCTCAACTTGGGGCAAGGGGTGGCGAACATCCCGTACGTCGGCTGGGGCTCCGCATGCAGCAAGACCCATCCCGCCGACTACCCGGACTACATCAAGGGCAGCGACATCATTTCCTTCGACATCTACCCGGCCAATTCCACGTACACGGCCATCAAGGGCAACCTCGACTACGTCGCCAAGGGCGTGGACAACCTCATCACGTGGACGGGTGGCAAGAAGCCGGTGTGGAACTGGATCGAGTGCACTGGCATCGACGACGTCAACGCCAAGCCCACGCCGGAGCAAGTCAAGGCCGAGGTCTGGATGTCCATCGTCCACGGCTCGATGGGCATCGGCTACTTCGTGCACCAGTTCACGCCCTTCGACGAGCATGCCCTGCTCGACGACCCGACGATGAAAGCCGCAGTCGCCGCCATCAACCAGCAGATCCGCGAATTGGCGCCGGTGCTCAATACCCCGCCCATCATGAACGCCGGGACCGTCACCTCGTCCGACGGCAACGTCCCCGTCGGGATGCTGATCAAGCGCCTGGGCAAGGCGACCTACCTCTTCGCCGTCGGTATGCGGGGCAGCCCGACCAAGGCCACGTTCTCGGGGTTGACCCACCTCGCCGCTGGCGCCGCGGTCGAGGTCATCGGCGAGAACCGCACCATCGCCCTGTCGGGGAATTCGTTTCAAGACGACTTCTCCGCCTGGGGAGCTCACTTGTACAAGATTCAATAGGCGGACGCCCGGCGGAGGTGGATCGAGCACACGCGGGACTGGTACCGAGATCACACCGGAGCCACCGGCCGCCACACGGTTGAACCTGGCGTCGAGCCCATCGGGTACACTCGGCTGGTGCTAGGAGAACGAACGCTGGTCGTGAGTGTCTCCTCGTCTCACATCTTGGGAATCACTTCGCCGTTGCAGATACCGAGCCCGCGCTCAGCCCCGAAGAGGTCGCTGTCACGACAATCTGACCAGCGTCGCCGGTCGACTGCACGATGGCCAAGGCCTTGCCACTGAACGCCTTTCGGGTTGGGGACGTGTACGCCGTGGTATCGGTCGGATCACCGTTGTCCACTCCGGCAATCTTGCCAGGCCCGGAAACGGCGAAAGTCACACTGTTGGTCGCGGTGGGGGCGAACACGCCACTCCCATCCTGGATGTCCGCCGTGATGAATACCAAGTCCCGCCCATCTGCCTGGATGGTCGTCCGATCTGCCGATAGCTTGACCTTCGCGGGAACGCCCGCGGTCTTCACCTCCTCGGTGGCAACCACGGTGCCGCCGCGCTTGCCCTCGGCCCGCAGCGTGCCGGATTCCCACGGCAGGCTCCACTCGGCTCGCGTGGTCGTGTTGGAGCTGAACGACTTCGAGCCCTGGGATTTGTCGTTGACGAACAGCTCCACGCTGTCGCAGTTGCTGTAGACCCAAACCCAGACCGTCGTTCCGGCCGACCAGTTCCAGTGCGGCAGGATGTGGACCATGGGCGTGCTCGTCAGCTTGCTCTGGTAGAAGTAGTAGGTGTCTTTCGGGAACCCGGCGGTGTCGACGATGCCGAAGTAGGAGCTCTTGGCGGGCCACTGGCCGTTGTAGGGCGTCGGCTCCCCGCCGTAGTCGAAGCCCGTCCAGTCGAACTGGCCGAAGAAGAAGGGGCGCTTCATGTTGATGAGATACATCTCCTCCGTGTTGAAGCCGTCACCCCAACCGACGTCATACGACGTGCACTGTTTCGTGGACGCCTGACAGCCGGTCCAGTGGAGGTCCTGGTTCTGCGAGTAATAGATGCCGCGGCTCTTCACATTCGAGAGCTCTTCGCTGCCGAAGATCTTCCAGCTCGCGTTGGTCTTGTGGTCGCTATCGAGCTGGAAGCTCCCCGTATCCGTGTTTGCGTCGCCGACGAAGTAGTTGTACCCCTGCAGATCGAGGATGGCGGCCACGGCCCTCTGGCCCTGATCATCCTTCATGTGATTGGCTCCCCAAGTCACGGGGCGCGTGGTATCGAGGGCCTTGACCCAATCCCGCAGCTTGGTCGCGGTGGCGACCGTTGCGCCGGCGATTTCGTTCCCGATGCTCCACATAATGACGCTGGGGTGGTTGCGGTCGCGGCGAACGTGCGCCTGAATGTCGCGCTGACCCCAATCGTTGAAATACAGATGGTAGTCATACGCGGGGTCCTTCCCCTGCTCCCAGACATCGAAGGACTCGTCCATGATCACGAAGCCCATCCGGTCGGCGAGGTCCAGCAGCTCCGGCGCGGGCGGGTTGTGTGAGGTCCGGATCCCGTTGGTCCCCATGCCCTTCAGAATCTGAAGCTGGCGCTCGATGGCACGGACGTTCACCGCCGCTCCGATGGCACCGAGGTCGTGGTGCATGCACTGTCCCCAGATCTTCACGGGCTTGTCGTTGAGGTAGAATCCGGTGTTGGGATCGAATTTGGTCCATCGCAAGCCAATCGGGCTCGTGTACGTGTCCACGGTCTGGTCGCCCACCTGCAGCTCGACCTTGGCCTGATAGAGGGTGGGCGATTCGATGGACCAGAGCTTGGGACTAGAGACGGTGAGGTTCTGGGTCGCCGTCCGCTTGCCGTTCGCCGCTACGTCACTGGCGGCGCTAGTGTCGGTGGCCACCACCGTACCGTCCGGATCTAGGATGCTCGTCTTGACCTTGGTGGAGGCCGAGCTCGTGGAGTGGTTCTCGATCTCCGTGGCTACTGAGACCGTAGCCGACGTCGCACTGACGGTCGGAGTCGTGATGAACCCGCCGCCAAAGGCGACGTGGACCGGATTGAGCACCGTGAGCCACACATTGCGATAGATGCCGCTGCCGCTGTACCAGCGGCTGTTCGGCTGCTTGTTGTCGACCCGAACGGCGATCACGTTGTTGCTACCGTCGGTCTTCACATACTGTGTGAGGTCGTACTGGAATGTCGTGTATCCGTACGGCCAGGTACCCAGCGAGGTGCCGTTGATCCACACCTGGCTGTTCATGTACACGCCGTCGAACTCGATGAGGATGTTCTTGCCGGTGTACGACGAGTCCAAGGTGAAGGTCTTTCGGTACCAGCCCACGCCCCCATCCATGAATCCCGAGCCGCCGCCACCTGGGGAATTCTTATCGAACCCGAGCGCGGGGCTCCAGTCATGGGGTACGGTCAGACTGGTCCAAGATGTGTCGCTGAAGGTTGGTTGCTGGGCACCCGAGGCGTCGCCAAGGTAGAATTTCCATCCGTCGTTGAAGCTCTTGCCGCGAGCGCCGTCGTAGGCCTGGCGAAGAGGGTTGGCAACGCCGCCCGAGCCGCCGCTGCCAGCCTCGATGCCGGCTGCGACATCAGCCGCAGCATCGGCAGCTCCACCTCCGGCACCGCCGCGGGTCGACGTCCCACCCGATCCGCTGCTTCCGCCCGCGCCGCCTGCGGCCAATCCACCGCCAGCGCCCGAGCTTCCGCCCGCCGAGGACATTGTGCCGCCGGTGCCGCCGCCGGCACCCGAGCTTCCGCCCGCCGAGGACATTGTGCCACCGGTGCCGCCGCCAGCACCCGAGCTTCCGCCCGCCGAGGACATTGTGCCACCGGTGCCGCCGCCAGAATTCGCCCCGCCGGC
>JADGRD010000428.1 GCA_017881285.1 Pseudomonadota bacterium
GCTTGGCGAAGACGCCGCGAGCCACCGAGGCGATGATGTCCTGGGGATCGTCGTTGCCGGCGAGCAACATGGTGTTCGTCATGCGCGGCAGCGGCGGATGGCGGAAGCTCTCGCGCCGGCCGTTGCCCGTCGGCTTGACACGGAAGTGGCGCGCGGAGATGCGGTCCTGCATGTAGCCCACCAGGATGCCGCTGTCGATGAGCACGCTGCGCCCGCCCGGCACGCCCTCGTCGTCGACGTTGATGGAGCGGCGCGCGCTGGTGACGGTGGCGTCGTCGACGACCGTGCACAGGGGCGAGGCCACGGGCTTGCCCATCTGCCCCGAGTAGTTGGAAGTCTGCTTGCGATTGAAGTCCGCCTCCAGGCCGTGCCCCACCGCCTCGTGGAGCAAGATGCCCGATTCACCCGCCGCGAGCACGACCTCCATGGGCCCGGCGGGCGCCTCCTCGGCGTGCAGCATGGCGATAGCCAGGCGGGCCGCCTCGCGCCCATGTTCCTCGGGCGTCGCGCCGGGCTCGGCGAACAAGTCCAGGCCGCGGCGTTTCGCGGTTCCCGAGCGCCCCGATTGCCGCTTGCCCTTCTCCTCGGCCACCGCGCTGACGCCGAAGCGAACCATGGGCTGGCGATCGCGCGCCAGGGTGCCATCCGAGCTGGCCACCAGCACGTCCGACCAGCCCTCGGCGAAGCCGGCCTCGACGCGCACGATGCGCGGGTCGAAGGCCCGCGCCGCCGCGTCGGCGCGCCGGAGCAGCGCGACCTTCTCTTCCCCGGGCCGCGCCAGGGACAGCTCGCGCACGGAGTAGAAGTTGGGCAGCGCCGTCGCCTTGAGGGCCACGGGCCCGGGCGCCCCGCCTTGCGTGGCGATCTGCCCGGCGGTGCGCGCCGCCTCCAGCATGCGCTCTTGGGAGAGCTCCTCGGTGTAGGCGTAGCCCGTGGCTTCTCCGCGCACGACTCGCACGCCCAGACCGAGAACGATGGCCCGCCCCACCGTGCGCACGCGCCCCTCCTCGAAAGCAAAGTCGCTGCCCGAGCGGTACTCGAAGTAGAGGTCGGCGTGATCGCCGCCCGAGGCCAGCGCCACGCCCAGCAGTCGCTCCGCGGTGCGTGCGTCGATGCTATCGAGCGGAGTCGAAGGATACGGGAAGGTGGCGTCTGGCAAGAACCCGCCGGTCACGAAAGAACCTCAGTCCGCAGATACTGCCGTGCACGCGCCCTCTGGACCACAAAAACCGTTATCCCGACAGCCGCAGAGGGTCGTGGTCGTGGCCTGGCCGGAGTGCTCAGGACTTCTGCGGCGATGGGAAGGTCGACGCTACGATGCAGTCGTCGTCACTCTTTTCGCGGATCTTGCCCAGGCCGCGTACCTCCACCTGGCGGATGCGCTCGCGGGTCAGGTTGAGAATCGCGCCCACTTCTTCAAGGGTGATCCCCCCGCGATCGGCGACATCGAGCGCGCAAGTCTCCGCCATCTCCCACACCTCGAGGTGCGGGAAGTTCAGCTTGATGGCGCCGCTCTGCGGATTGACGTCGAGGTAGAGGTGATGCTCGCAGCTCACGAACGGGCAAGGCCGCTCCATGGACTGGCAATCGCCCCGGTGCCTCGGGCGATCCACGTCCTCGGGATAGTGCAGGATGAGGGCCTCGCGCTTCTCCTCGCGGGTGAGTCGCTTGGGCGCGATGGTCTTGGAACGCACGCGGCCGTCCCGCGACGGACGGACCTTGAGTCGAATCTTGGCCACCTCTGGCTGCGGCGCCTCGTCCGGCTCATCCGCGACCATCTCCGCCTCGATCTGGCTTTCAGCTCTCTCTTCGCCCATGGTTTTTTCCTCGGACGCAGGTCGGGGCCCGCGTCAGTAAAGTTCGCTGCCGCCCCCGACGGCGGTGCCCGCCGCCGACGCACCGGCGCGAGCAGACAGACTTGCTTCAACCCCCGTGATTCGCCGGATCAGCTCCCCGGCGGCTTGCTTGGCGACGACGATCTCGGCTTCGATCGCCGCTCGCCGATCCGGATCGAGAGCCGGCCCCTTGGCCTCGCGCTCGAATCCGGCGATGAGCTCGCGCACGCCCTTTTCGACCCGCTCGATTTCCTCCTTGAAGCGGGCGAAGGAGCGCTGGATCTCCTCGATGGTCAGATCCGCGGCCATCATGGCGCGCACCTGATTCACCCGGCGCACGATGTTGGCCGGATAGATCCCACACGAGCCGCGGTGCTTGCCCTTGCGCCCGACACGCACGGAGCGGGGCAGAAGCCCGAGCTGCACGTACTTGCGCAAGGTCGCTTCGGAGAAACGCAGACCGCGCGAGGTGAAGACATCGACGATCTGACGTGAGGTCAGACCGCCGGGCGCCTGGCGCTCGATCTCGCCCAGCTCGTCCTCGACGAGGAGCCCGCCCGCGCCACTTCTCGGGATGGCGCTTTCGCTGGCGGGCGACTTCGACCTTCTATCCATGATACGGTAGTCACCATAAGCCACTCAATGCTTTATATTCAATATACGAAATGACTAGTACTTTGTTCAGGTGGGGCAATAGGCCCCTCGCCCGTGTTGCCTCGCACCTCCACCGACAGCGCTCGCTGCGGCTGCGCTTGCGGGTGGCGATGATCCCGGCCGCCCCTACGGCGCCCGCATCGCCGCCTTCACCGACGGGACACTGAGCTCCGCACGAGCCGAGCTACATACGCGCGGCTGCCTGGCCGGGACGCATGTACTTCCAGTGCTTCTTGAGCCAGCGCTTCGGCCCCTTGTCGCTGCAGCCAAAGGCCCGGTCCGCGGGATCGCAGAACAGGCGCACGTGCATGTGGTCGTCGTGCGGCTGCGAGTCGGTGGGCTGGTGGAGCAACGCCAGGGCCCGCATCACGGTGGCGGGGTCCGTGCCCTCGCGCTCGGCCTCGGCCAGCAAGAGCCCCGCCAGGTCCCGATGAACGAAGATCCACTGCACCTCGGCCGAGGGGTTCGAGAGCATCGCGCGCACCAGTGCCCAGTTCCTGCGTGCATCGAACTGGGCCACGGGCACCGGCTGCGAGAGCACTCGCCCGGCGCGCCCTGCCGACCAGCGTTCGGCCCGGCCGCCGCCGCCGAAGTGGAGCATGGCGGGCAGGTCGTGCAGGGGCTGGCCAGCACCGTCGCAAGCAAGATAGAAGATGTCCACGTCGCGGCCGCTCGCGTGCGAGCGATGCATGGCCGCATCGCCGCCACGCCTGCCGGAGATGTCGCCCAGGTACGCGGTGCTGCCGGGAATCGTGTCGGCCACCTCGCGGAAGACCCCGACCAGCCAGCGCGCGACCTCCTCGGTCGCGTAGCGGTGGTCGCGCGGCCGCCAGTCGGGGTGGATAGCGTAGCCGGAGCCTTCGAACGGCAGGGCCACGGGGTGAACGAGCGCGCCCTTGGCGTGCGATCCGACCGAGATGCTGCCGCCGTCACTCGCGAACACACCAAGGCAGCCGGAGAGCGCCAGTGCGCCCAGCCCCATGCCGGCGACGCACAGCCCATGCCGGGCCGGCTCGGACGATAGGCGACCTTGCGAGAAACGGACGGCCAGGCGGACGTCCGGCACCCCTAACCGTAGGCCTTTTCGATACGCTCCTGGTCCTCTTTGCAGCGGATGCAGAGCGTGGTTTCAAGACGCGCCTCCAGCCGTTTCATCGAGATCAGCTCCCCGCACTGCTCGCACAATCCGAAAGTGCCTTCCTCGATCTTCTCGAGCGCGTGGTCGATCTTCTGCAAGAAGGTCTTCTCACGACCGCGCAACCGGAACGTGAACGATTGCAGGTACTCAGACGAGGCCAGGTCCATTTCGTCCGGCAGATCGTCGGATTCGAGCGTCATGTCCTCGCTCAGGGTTCGTTGCGCGTTCCGCAGGATGTCCTTCTTTCGCGTCAGAAGGATGTCGCGGAACTTCTTGAGGTCTTTCTTCTTGAGACCGGTCCCTTCCATGGATCCCCTTATTTCCAGAATAGCTTTGTGTGGCTGGCTAGTCTAGCTTGGGTTTCTCGCGCGGGCACCCGGTCGTTGGTATCACTCGTTGGCACCACGCCTTGACAGGTTACCCGATTGCTGCCTAAATGCCGAAAAGTCATACATGGGAGTCCATCCATAAGCGGGGTGCTACATGGCCGGTTCTGACAAGAGGAAACAGAGTCTCTACTTCCCAGAAGAAATGCTGAAGGAAATCCAGGAGGAAGCTACGCGTCAAGACCGTTCCTTGTCGTGGATCGTACAGAAGGCATGGAAGATCTCTCGCAAAGAGATCATGAAGTACCCGTCGGTCAACGAGTTCCCCGGCGAAGACGACGAGCGCGGTGCTACGGAGTAGCGACCTACCACCCGTCGCTCCCGAAGTCGACGCCGTGCCGGGCCTTCATCCGTCGCTGCCCGGACAGCAGTTCCAACCCAACCAGGCTGTGCTATGGCCGACATTCTGATAGTCGGTGACGAGGTTTCTCCCGTCGCCGAGAGTGAGACAGCC
>JADGRD010000429.1 GCA_017881285.1 Pseudomonadota bacterium
CGACCGGCGCGGCGCTGCCGGCAATCCTCCACCGGCTGGCCGACGCCGGTGCCACCTTCGTCCGGGTCGACGAGCTGGACCACCTGCCAGACAAGGCGCCGACGTGATCGGGTAGGCCCGCAGCGCGCGGGGCCACGAAATCCGCGAGGCAGCGGTAGGGCGGCTCGCCGCCCTGCTGGCGCAACATGGGGAAGCGCACGAGCTCCCGCTCCCTCTCTTCGTCGGCGAAGAGCACGATGTCGTTGTTCTCGGCCGCCGCGGGCCACAACCCGTAGACCGCAGAGGCGCGGATGAGCTTGCCCTGCACGAGCTCGTCGAGCTTCTTCTTGCCATCGGCGTAGAGGTCGCGGGCCGCGGCGCCGTACTTGGGGTGGTCGAGGATGGCGGGGAACCTGCCGCGCAGCTCCCAGGCCGTGAAGAAGAAGGTCCAGTCGATGTACGGGACCAGTTCCGCGAGCGGTTGATCGGCGAGCACGCGCCGGCCGAGGAACGACGGAGTGGGGATGTCGCCGGTCTTCCATTCGATGTTGGGCTTCTTCGCGTTGGCCTCGACCAGGGAAACCAGCGGCCGTTTGCGCTTGCCCGCGAAGATCTCGCGAGCCTCTTCCTGCTCCGCGCGGTTCTTCTTGTCGAAGACGCCCCGCTGTTTCTCGTCGAGCAGGGCGCTGACGACGGGGCCCGCGCGCGAGGCATCGAGCACGTGCACGGTGCTGGCGTGGTACTTGGGCGCGATCCTGACCGCGGTGTGTTCGCGGCTGGTGGTGGCGCCGCCGATGAGCAGGGGCAGGTCGAGCCCGCGGCGTTCGATCTCCTCGGCCACGAAGGCCATTTCGTCGAGTGAGGGGGTGATGAGCCCCGACAGCCCGACGATGTCGCACTTTTCGGCGATGGCGGTGTCGACGATCTTCGCGCAAGGAACCATCACGCCAAGGTCGACGACCTGGTAATTGTTGCAGCCGAGCACCACGGACACGATGTTCTTGCCGATGTCGTGCACGTCGCCCTTCACCGTCGCGAGCAGGATCTTGCCGCGCGGTTTGCTGGTCGCGGTCTTCTCCGCCTCCATGAAGGGCAGAAGGTGCGCGACCGCCTGCTTCATGGCGCGCGCGCTCTTCACCACCTGGGGCAGGAACATCTTGCCCGCGCCGAAGAGATCGCCGACCACGCCCATGCCGGCCATGAGCGGTCCCTCGATGACGTCGATGGGCTTGCCCAGCTTGCCGCGCGCTTCCTCGACATCGGCGGCCACGAAGTCCGTGATGCCGTGGACCAGGGCGTGCTCCAGGCGCTTCTCAACCGTGTATTCGCGCCACCCGAGATCCTCCGCCCGCTTCTTGCCCTCGCCCTTGACCTGCCCGGCGATCTCGATCAGGCGCTCGGTGGCGTCGGGCCGGCGATTCCAGATCACGTCTTCCACGCGCTCGCGCACCTCCGTGGGAATATCGGCATAGACGCCGAGCTGTCCGGCGTTGACGATGCCCATGTCGAGGCCGGCCGCGATGGCGTGATAGAGAAACACCGTGTGCATCGCCTCGCGCACGGGATCGTTGCCGCGGAACGAGAAGGACAGGTTGGAAATGCCGCCGGAGATGTGCGCGCCCGGGCAGGCGGCCTTGATGCGCGGGATGGTCGCGATGAAGTCCTTGGCATAGCCCGAGTGCTCCTCCATGCCGGTGGCCACCGCGAGCACGTTGGGATCGAAGATGATGTCGCTAGGGTCGAACCCGGCCTGGTCGATAAGCAGGCGATAGGCGCGCTGGCAGATCGCCACCCGGCGCTCGACGGTGACGGCCTGGCCTTCCTCGTCGAAGGCCATCACCACCACCGCGGCGCCGTAGCGTTGCACGGAACGCGCCTTGGCCAGGAACTCGGACTCGCCCTCCTTGAGCGAGAGCGAGTTGACGATGCCCTTGCCTTGCAGGCACTTGAGCCCGGCCTCGATGACGGACCACTTCGAGCTGTCCACCATGATGGGCAGGCGCGCGATCTCGGGCTCGCTGGCGACGAGGTTGAGAAATTGTGTCATGGCTTTCTCGCCGTCGAGCAGGGCCTCGTCCATGTTGACGTCGAGGACGTTGGCCCCACCGCGCACCTGATCGAGCGCGATGGCGAGCCCGGCCGCGAAGTCGCCCGCCTTGATCAGATTGGCGAACTTGCGCGAGCCGGCCACGTTGGTGCGCTCGCCGATCATGATGAAGTTCGAGTCGGAGCGCACGGTCAGGGTGTCGAGCCCGGCCAGACGCAGGTTGCCGTTCTTCTTCTCGGGTAATGGTCGCGGGGCAATCCCCTCTACGGCGCGAGCGATAGCGCGGATGTGCTCCGGCGTGGTGCCGCAACACCCGCCCACGATGTTGAGCAGGCCCGCCTGCCCCATCTCGCGGATGAGGCGCGAGGTGAGCTCCGGGCTCTCGTCGTAGCCACCCATGGTGTTGGGCAGCCCGGCGTTGGGGTAGCAGCTGACGTGGCACTGTGCCAGCTCCGCCAGCTCGGCGATGTAGCCGCGAACCTGCGTGGCGCCACCCCCACAGTTGAGACCCACCGACAACGGGCGCGCGTGTGCAATCGACGTGTAGAACGCGTCGAGCGTTTGCCCCGAGAGAATGCGGCCGCTCTTGTCGGTGATGGTGCCCGAGATCATGACCGGCAGGCGCAGCTTCTTCTCGGCGAAGACGTCCTCGATGGCAACGAGGCATGACTTGAGCGACAGCGTGTCGATGACGGTCTCGGCCAGGAGCAGGTCGCAGCCGCCGTCGATGAGGCCGCGGACCTGTTCGGCGAAGGCGTCGCGCATTTCGTCGAAGGTGACCGCGCGAAAGCCAGGGTCGGTGACCCGCGGCGAGAGCGACAGCGTCTTGTTGGTCGGCCCCATCGCACCGGCGACCAGGCGCGGGCGGTCGGGGGTCTTCTCTGTCCATGAATCGGCGGTCTGGCGCGCGATCCGCGCCGCCGCGACGTTCATCTCGTAGACCACGCCCTCGAGCTGGTAGTCGGCCTGGGCGATGCGTGTGGAGCTGAAGCTGTTGGTCTCGATGATGTCGGCACCGGCTTCGAGGTACGCGCCGTGGATCTCGGCCACCATCTCCGGCCGGGTCAGCACGAAGACGTCGTTGTTGCCGCGCAGATCGTGGCCGTGCCGGGCAAAGCGCTCGCCGCGGAAATCGGCCTCGCCCAGCTTGTGGCGCTGGATCATGGTGCCCATGGCGCCATCGATGACGAGGATGCGCCGGGCCAGCTCGGCGTGGAGGTAGGCGATGCGTTCGTCGCGATTCATGTCGTTTCCTGGTTGGAACGGGCAGGGGTGCCGGGTTTGCGGGCAAAGGCGGTGACGACGGAAAAGTGGGGCGGTCGCTTCTCTTGCGAGGTGACCTCGCAGCGTTCGACCTCGAGTCCGGCCTCGCGCCCGAGCCAGGCGGAGAGCGCGCGCGGAGAGAATCCCGCGTTGACGTGACCGTAGCCGGCGGTGACTTCGGCGTGGTCGTGCCGGGCCAGGGTGCTGACCACCAGCTTGCCCCCGAGGCGCAACACGCGACCCGCTTCGCGCAGGGCCAGCGCGGGATCTTTCGCGTAGGTCAAGACGTGCAGGAGTAGCACCTGGTCGAAGCGCCGGTCCGGGAAGGGCAGGGCGTGCACGTCGCCGGGCGCGAAGGCGACGTTGCGCTGGCCGGCCAGCCGCCGCCGCGCCGCCTGCAACACGTGCGGGCTGATGTCCAGGCAGGTCAGGCTCTGGCAGCGCGGCGCCAGCAGCTCGGCGATGGCGCCGTCCCCCGAGCCCGCGTCGAGGACGTCACCGAGCCGGATGAACCCGAGGAGTCCAAACAGCGTAGCCTCCCAGGTCCGGCCGGGGGAGTAGTGCCGGTCCATCTGGCCGGCCACCGACTCGGGCCAGCTCTTGGCCTTGTGCCGCGCGCGCAGCACCTCCTGGCAGCGCAGGCGATCGCCACGCACCACCGGCTCGTCCCGGCTCTCGGCCATGAGGCTCCACACGCGCCGCGCCGGCTCGGGCATGGCCGTGTCGTTGATTGCGTAGTAGGTCGAGGCACCCTGGCGCCGGTCGCGTAGCACCCCCGCCTCGCGCAGCTTGCCCAGGTGGGTCGACACGCGCGACTGGGGTAGGTCGCTGATCTGTGTGATCGCGGCCACCGAGAGCTCGTTGCCATCGAGCAAATGGGCCAGCCTGACCCTTGTTGGGTCGGCAAAGAGGCGCAGTATATCGACAGCTTCCGCCAAAGTATTCATCGCTAAATCCGGATGGAATGATGATAACACGAAGCCATCGAGCTTTCAACCCTCAAGCTGGTGCCAGTCGCCAGTGCGCCTCATCGCGCTCGTCAAGAACCAGGAGATCGCCAAGAAGATCCTCGTGGGGATGCACCTTGTCCCTTCGGGACCTAGGGCCTGCCACACCTGCCCCTGCCCCACGCGGCTTCGCCGCGCCCGTCGCCGGCCTCTGTGCCCGAGCT
>JADGRD010000430.1 GCA_017881285.1 Pseudomonadota bacterium
ACGCGGTTGTAATGGGAACCCTGGGAGGGTTCCCAACCCCTCCCGCGATGGTCCGCGCCGAGCAAAGCTCGGCGGCTCCCCACGCGGTTGTAATGGGAATCCTGGGAGGGTTCCCAACCCCTCCCGCGACGCTGCGCTGCCGGCAAAGCCAGCGAAGCGTAGGCTGCGCACGCGTCTGACTACGGCCGCCAGTTGTGAAACCACAGGCGAAGGTTGGAGGTCGAGGTGGTGATGGCAAACTCGCCCCACACCGGCGCGAAGAAGATCGACATGACGAGCGCCAGACCGATGTAGCCGGCGATCCACTTGCCGTGCTTGCGTTCGAGGTGCGCGGCGAGCCCGGCCAGCAGGACGAGGAGGAAGGCGTAGCAGGGTAGGTAGTAGTGGCTGAAGGTGTAATTGCCGCGCGTGCCGCGGGTGGCGAGCCACGGGGCCATGAACGAGAACCATCCGACCAGCATTACCAGCACCCCGCGCGTGGTCGATGAGCCGATGATCTGAAGCCAGTAGCGATGGAAACGGGTGCGCACGGCAACCACGGCCGTGGCGATGGGAAACGCCACGACGAAGAGGGTCGAGGTCGTCCACAGGATCAGATTGCCGACGCTCGACGAGTAGCGTGAGCGTAGCCCCGAGGTCGACGCCTTGATGACGATGGGGTGCATGAGGATCGGCCAGCCGTACCACGGCGAGGTCAGGTCGTTCTTGTAGTGGCCGAGATCCAGGTGATGCTTGTAGAGGTCGATGATCACCTTCCACGTCGCCATCGGGCCACTCGGCTTGCCCGTGAGGCGCAGGGCTCCCATCCAGACCAGGGTGTGCACGATGGGAATGATGCCGAGCCACAGAATGGAGAAGATGGACACCCGGCGCAGCATGAGGAGGGCGACCGCCGCGGGAATGGCGGTCATGGCCCCGCTCCATTTGATCGAGGTCGAAAGCCCGATGAGCACCCCGGCGGCGATCACGCCCTTCCAGGTCCGCGCGGCGGCCGCGGCCACCATGCCCCACAACATGAAGGAAATCATCGTCCCGTCGAGCAGTCCCGAACGGGAGTAGGAGATAAAGAAACCGTCGGCCGCGACGAAGGCCGCCGCCATCCAGCCCGCGCGCTTGTTGCCGAAGATCAGGCGGCCGAGCCAGTAGGCCAGTAGCACGGTCTGCAATCCGAAGAGCAACGGCCCGAAACGCCAGCCCAGCGAGTTGTAGCCAAAGATCAACATCCCCACCGAGATGAGCAACTTGCCGAAGGGTGGGTGATCGTTGTTGTCCGCGATCCCGAGCGCATAGTTGTGGGCGTTCTTGACGAAGGGCTCTTCGTCGAAGGTGAACCAGTTCGGCCACGGCACACCCTGGATGCGAATCAGCACCCCGCCCACGATCATGATGGACAGACAGACCGTGACGAAGCGCTCGGAGGCCGGCATGGCCGCCCATGTCTGCCGCGACTGCGCGAGCTTGCCGCGCAGGGCTTCCTTGAGGCCGTGAAGGGTCGGAAGCTTCATTGGGGAATGACGCAGTCGCGGAGCGAGCCGACCGCGACGCTTTGTTCGACCGGGTTGAAACTGCCCGTGGGCGACCAGCGCAGGGCCACCGCCTTGAGCACCCCCACGACGTAGTAGTTGCACACGACGGTGAACCGGTCAGCGGGCAGCGGCTCCTTGAGCACGGGCGCTTGCCAAAGCCCCGCGGCCAGGAAGAGCTCGTTCTTGACCGTGTTGAACGGCTGGAGAATGTGCGGATCCTCCTCGGGTTTGGGGCCGAAGGGCTTGCCGTCCCGCGAGAAGCCGCAGCGGATCTCGCCGAAGGTCCGGTCCGACGCGCACGCGAGATTCTTCTTGTCGTCGCGAATCAGGGTGATTTCCAGCATCTTCGTGCTGCCCAGGTGCCAACCCTCGGTCTGCTGGGAATACTTCTCCTTGTAGCCGCTCCAGGCCAGGATCAGCCAGAGCGCGATGCCGATGCACAGAAGCCCAAACACCGTGTAGAGGAGCACGTTGTGGGGCAGAGGTTCCCGCTCATCCGGGGGCGCGGCCGGACCCGCATCGGCCACCGGTGGGGCCGCAGCCTGGTCATTCTCGGCGGTGGGCGCGGCCGAGGCGGGGTCAGGTTCGGCGACCGGCGCTGGGCTGCTCTCCGCGACAGCCGGGACCGCCGTCGCCGCTTCCGCCGGCGCGGCAGGCTTTTCGGGCGCGGCAGGCGAAGCCGGGTTCGGCGGTGTCGCTGCGTCGTCGGGCGAAGGACTCATAGCAACCGACTATTCGATCTCGTGGCTTCCGTCAATCGCTACCTGCTTCTGCGCGCCAGCGACGGCCGTGCCGTTCCAACCAGGCGTGATAGCCATCACGTGGGTTCTCTCACGCTGAGGACACCTGCTATCTTCGCGCGATGGGAATCGCGCACAGTCGCCGCTGGGTGCTCGTGCTGCTCGTCGCGCTGGCCAGCGCCGCGTGCGCCGGCCTCGGTGACTGCGGCTCGCGGCCACGGGCCCGCGACGAGATGATCCGGATCCCGGGCGGCTCGTTCGCCATGGGTAGCGAGGATCGCGACGCCAACGAGAACGAAAAGCCCGCGCACCTGGTCAAGGTGGCGACCTTCCGCCTCGACAAGACCGAGGTCACGGTCGCGGACTACGCCGCCTGCGTAGCCGCGGGCCGGTGCGGCGAGCCCGAGGCGTATCGCCAGGAACGCGGCAACTTCCACTCTTTTTGCAACTGGCGCCACCCCGAGGGGCGGCCGGATCACCCCATCAACTGCGTGGATTTCGTGCAGGCGACCGCGTTTTGCGCCTGGGCCGGCAAGCGCCTGCCCAGCGAGGAGGAATGGGAGTACGCCGCGCGCGGGGGCGCGGAAGGTAGGAA
Organism: Pseudomonadota bacterium; assembly: GCA_017881285.1. Taxonomy (GTDB): domain Bacteria; phylum Myxococcota_A; class Polyangia; order Fen-1088; family Fen-1088; genus Fen-1118. Next base: position 2,862 of record JADGRD010000430.1, read on the forward strand.
ATACCCTTGGGGCAACGCGGAGCCCGATCCCTCGCGGCTCAACGCCTGCGGCGGCGAGTGCCCGCCTAACCTCGTCGCCAAGCGCTTCTTTGGCGTCGCGGCGATGTATCCGGCCAAGGACGCCTGGCCGGAAACCGCGCCGGTCGGCCGCTTTCCCGCTGGCGCGTCCAGGCACGGGGTGCTCGACTTGGCCGGCAACGTCTGGGAATGGACCGCGACCCTCTACGCGACCTATGACGGCCAAGGCCGCGAGGACAAGCGCGTTCTGCGCGGCGGTAGCTGGGGCGGCGGCGACCCGCGCACCGAGCGCGCCAGCAACCGCTTCCGGCTGGAAGCCAATGCGCGCGCGCAGTTCCTCGGCTTCCGCTGCGCCAGGTAGCAGGGCGCGATGCCCTTGCGCCCTTGGCGATGGCCGGCTCGCGAAGCGCGCGGCCGAGAGCGCCGGAACAAAGCGGCGGCGCTCGTCTGATGACTGGGGCCGCCGCGCTATCGAGAATCGTGCCCTACTTGACCAGTGCCATCCGGGCAAAGCGCGGGCTGGCGCAGACGTCCCGGGTAGCCACGAAGGTGAGGGCTCCCGTCGAAGGATCGACCCGGAATACGGCGATCGTGTTCGAGCTCTGGTTCCCGGCCACCAGGAGCGTTCCGTCTTTCGACAGGCTGAATTGCCGCGGGGTAATGCCGCGCGAACTTTCCTGTTCGATCAGGGTCAAGACCCCGGTGGTCGCATGGATGCTGTAGGCGACAACGGAGCCCTGCGCCACGCTGTCGAGGCGCATGGACACGAAGAGGACGTTCCCGGACGGCGCGATCTCGATCTCGGCGCCCATTTTGGCGCCGGTGTAGCCCGCCGGCAGCGGCACGCTGAAGGTTGCCGAGGAAACGACCGTGCCGGCCGTCTGATCGACAGTGAAGAAATCGATCGTCCCCGAGGCCGAGGTGGTTCCGCCGGCGGTTTCGTTGATGGAGTACAGCCACTTCCCGTTCGCATGCAACGCCACGTGGCGGGGGCCCGAATTCGCGGTGGGCAGCGTGGTGCTGCCCTTGGGGGTCAGCGCGCCGGTGCTGCCATCGAAGGCGTAGACCTCGATGAGGTTCGAGCCCAGATACGGAACCATGACGAAGTCGTTGTTGAGGGTGAAGACCGCATGATGGGCATTGTTCCCGGCCGAGTGCCATGACACGAGAGAGCCGATGGTTCCGTCCGCCGCCACGCCGTAGATGTACACATAGCCCGAGTAATAGTTGGGTACGGCGACGAAGTGGCGGTTCCGGTCGAAGGTGAAGGTCTGGGGCCCGGCGTTCGTTGGGGGCGCGCCTGCGTCGATGCCACCAGCATCGACACCGCCGCCGTCGACGCCCCCTCCAGATCCGGGAGGCGCATACGGGACGGGGACCGGCGTTCCCATGGCCGTCAGCGCGCCCGAGGTCGTGTTCCGCGAGAAGGTGGTGAGCTTGGCTTCGCTACCGATCATGTGGGCGACGTAGAAGCGGTCCTCGTTGTCGTTGAACGCGGAGTTCGAGACCGCGCCACCCGCCACGAAGGTGGACAGTGGCGCGACCGCCGCGGTGGCGCTGTTGAGCGAGTA
>JADGRD010000431.1 GCA_017881285.1 Pseudomonadota bacterium
ACATCCGTCGCGCCGCCGCCGCCCGTCGCCCCGCCTGTGCCCTTCGCCCCACCCACGCTCGTCGCCCCACCCACGCCCGTCGCCCCGCCTGTGCCCTTCGCACCACCGGCGCCCGTCGCGCCGCCCGCGCCGGTCGTCCCGCCCGTGCTGCCCGCACCAGCGCCCGCGCCACCCGCGGCACCATCTGCGTCCTTGCCGCTGCCCGAAGAACCGCAGGCCGCGAGGGCCAACAGCAGAGCCGAAGCCACGGCCACCTGTACCCGCTGCCGAGACGCGAATCCGTTGCGCATGTGTGATCCTTTCGTCAGACCGACGGGCGGATTTGGCTAGTTCGTCAGCACTGGGCCGGTGTCCACGACCTCGAAATCGCTGCCGTGCACTTGCCGCAGGCCGGCCAGCAGGTCGTCCATGTAGGACGACCAGCCCTCGTTGGACTCGCCCGAGATGTACCAATTGCTGCCGTTGTCGGCCAAGATGATGCCGTACTTCCTCATGGCGGTCATGATGACCAGGGTTGGCCCCGAGAAGCTGCTGGTAGCGAAGGAAGCCTTGAGGCGCAGGCGCAGGCCCATGGGCGGCAGCGAGGCGCTGGAATTGCCCGCAGCGTGGGTCGCGGGATGGATGTAACCCTGGTACGACTTGCTGACGGTGAAGCGGATGGCGTGCCGGATCTCGCCCTGGTTGACCGTCTCGTCGAAGCGGACCAGCCCCGGCAGGATGGGCAGCCCGGCCGCGTCGGCGGAAGTCCAGCCCTCGGGGCGAAGGGCGTTCGAGCCCAGGTGGAAGATGGCGCCGTTGGCCGCGGTCCAACCCGAGCTGCCGGTCGGGTTCTGCGCGTTGAAAAGCTCGTAGAGCGTGCAGTTGTCCGGCGCGCCCGCCGTGTCGATGTAGAGCACGTGCCGGTCGCTGTCCGTGTCGGCGCTGGGGCCGCCTTCGATCGGGGCGGTGAGCGGAATCGGATAGCAGAACTTGTTGCTCCCGGTCGGGCAGGGCAGGGGATCGCTCTCGGTGGGACCCCAGCTCGCGTTCCAGGTGATGGGCTGCGGCGTGGCGCCGGTTCCCGACGAGAACGGGAATCCGTAGGCGTCCGACACCGTGCCCCAGTCGGGATGGAAGGCCGTGCTGGGCGACATGTTCGCAAGATAGGTCGCGCTATTGGCGTTGAGCGGATAGCCCGAGATGTCGAGGTTCCAGGGGTTGTCTGGCGGGAAGATCCGGCACCCGCCCAACGTTGCCGAAACGCCGCCACCCGCACCACCCGCAGAAGTGCCACCTGCGCCACCAGCCGGAAGGCCACCGCCGGTTCCCGGCGAGCCACCCGCGCCACCCGCGCCACCCGCGCCGTTCGAACTACCGCTCGAACAGCCGAGCAGGATCATGCCCAGAGCGAGCGACCAAGAACACACCATGCCGCCTTGCTTCGTCATGCAGATCCTTCGGTGCGGTCCCCTTGCCGCTCCATTATGCGGCAGACGCGCCAAGAAGGAAACCACCTCGGGACGGCGACAAGGGCGGGATGGAGTAGACCGCCCTGCGTGCTCGAGAAAGCCCCGTCAGGCCCCGGAAACCCGGTCAAGCGCGCTGCGCGGACGCGATTGGGGGCGCGCTGATGCGGTCCGGCAGGGTTCTCACAGGCTCAACAAACCCCTTCGAAATGCCTATGTGCCGCTACTTCCCGGGCTCACCGAGCACGCGGGCGAGCTCGGGGTCGTCGCGCACGCTCGCCAAGTCCGGATCCCGGCGGGCGACCTTGCGATACTTGGGATCGAGGGCGATGGCCTTCGTGACCGAGGCAACCGCTTGCTTGTGGTTGCCAAGCAAGGCGTGCATGCAGCCGACGTTGTAGTGTCCCTGACCGAACTCGGGCGCGAGCTCGACGAGCTGCTCGAAGCAGGTCAGAAACTCGGGCGCGATCGTCTCCCGGCTCTGGCTTCTCGCCAGCTTGAAGTAGTCCCGCAGCAGGCCCTTCACCCGCTCCTGGGCTTGTGGCAGGGGTATCGCGTTGCGCGTGCGGCGGGCCGGGCCGTCGGGGGCAAGCCCCTTCGCGGTCAGCAGGTAGTCCTGCTCGAAGGTTTCTGCCGCGGCGGCGAAGTGGTAGTACCAGGCGGCGGCCAATTGCTGCACGAACCGAGCACGGTCCTGCTCCAACCTGGCAGGCCTCACGTCGATTGGGATAACGCTCGAGGAACCGCACCTAGCGCAATCTTTGTTGGGGGTCTCTTCACCGGCGTTGCAAGGGCTCCGGGTACTTTGCGGGAGACCACCAAGAAACCGACCGCCGCCTTCCGCAGCCCAGAAACCCAAATCCTCGATGCCGTAGGCGCTGGGCCCCAATTTCCAGGAGATGGCGACGACCGGCAAGCTGCCAAGCCAGAACGCGTATGCTCCTGGCCAGTCGACATGCATGTGCTCCCGCGAGGCCGGTGCGGTGAGATCCGCGACGATGGCATGGTTGCGCAAGAGCCACACTCGGGCCTTGCCGGCCTTGTCCGTGGTGGCATAGAGGGTGCCCTGCGGTGCCGCGGCGACATGGATGGGGCTGGTCGCCTCCTGCAAGCGGCCCTCGAGGACCGGCGGGGGAGTGGGGAGCGGCTCGAATCTCACCACCCCCTTGGCACCAGCATCGTCAAGCGGCCCGGCCAGACTCGCGGGACGGGAGGCCAGCACCAGGATGACAACCATCCCGACCGATGATGCCCGGGCGATGAGACCGCGGCGCAATCGGCCCCAGCCTGCTGCCGTGACGACCATCGGGATGGGCTTGTCTTGCATCTGCTTGTCGCTCATGCGCCGAATCTACCTCAGCTACCGAGCGGATGGTGCCAGAGGCGCGCGCCTTCTGCCCGGGCGCGCCCATGGGCTGTCGCCCGATTGGGGCCGATTGGAGTAGCACGGACGTCACCTACTGCTGGCGGTCGGGGGCTGTCGGCCGCGCCCGTGGCAAGCTTCACGTGGGCCAGGTGCAGCGCACGGTCAAGGTGGGTAACAAGCTGGTCATTCTCGGCATGATCTCGCGCAAGACCGATGCTGGGACCACGAGCGAGAACACCGCCCTGGTCTACGATCTGTCGAACCCGGCCGCGCCCCAGCGTGTCGCGCAAGTGGTGCTGCCATCGTCGTCAACGACGATGCGGGCACCGTGTGTGCGTTCGATAGCGTGAGCGCCGCCGGCCATAGAATGGCCGTTCGACGCGACGGATGACGCTACGGCGTGTAGGTGAGAGTTGCGATCGAGCGGGACGGCAGGAAGACACCACCGTCGGCTTCGGGCGCGACCTTGGCGGTGCGTTCACTGGCGCCCGAGCTGCGGTAGATGGTAAGCGTGCCGAACGAGAAGGCGCCCGGGTTCACGGCGACCGTGTGGTCCTTGGCACTGGTGTTGAGCAGCACCAGGGTGAGACTGCCGCCGTCGGGGCTCACGAACGCCGACGTTCGTACCGAGGGAAGCGAGGACGTCGCATCCACCCGAACCCAACCGGGATCGGTCCAACGCGCGAAGTGCTTGAGCGCGTAGTATGTGTCGTTGATCGTGTAGGACGAGCTCGGTGATGGGCTCGCGATGGTCACCAGCCCGGTCGGCGGCGTTGGGCTCCAGATCAGCTCCCAATAGATATAGGCAGACACGTGCTCCACCGTCAGCGCGTTGTTCATCAACCAGGCGGTGTCGAACATGGTGGGGGCATTGGGCGAATACTCGGTCATGAAGGTGGGCAGTCCTGCGGCCGCGGCCGACTTGCCGACACTGCTCATCGAGCCATTGAACCAGTCGGGGTTCGGATTGTCCTCCGTCGTGCCGTACAGGTGATGGGCGATTCCGCCCAGCTTGGCCAGGTCGAGGCCGCTCAAGTACTTCTGCACGACGTTGTCGCGGAATCCGGTGGTCTCCGGCCCGACGATGATGGGGCGTGTCGCCAGGCTCGACGCGGCAATCGCGTTGTACACGGCATCCACAGCCTGCCCGTAGCCGGCGGTGGCGATGCCTTCCAGGGTGGCGCCTTCACTGGATCCCCAAAGGCAGGTTTCCCATGAAGGGGTGAAGAAGTCGGGCTCGTTTTGAATGCTGATGTAGTCAGGCGCGACCCCCTGAGCAGCGTAGGCTTGCAGAGAACGAACCCACCAGTCGGCAAAATCTGCATAGGCATACGCGCCGCCATTTTGAATGAGCGTGCCAGCGGTCCCGCCCGAGCCGCTGTTGAAAGGCGGCCGGGTCATGCCATTGCTCTTGAGGTATGCCGGCGGCGTCCAGGAGGACATCAGAATCTTGGGAGGGGTACCGCCTCGCGCGGCAGCAGCCTTCTGGACGATTTGCACCTCTGCGTAGTCGCCGAAGGGGGTGGCAGGGGTTGTGTTCGTGGAATTCTGGTTCTGGTACCAGTTCCCGAGCCGGAGAATGTCGAGACCGGAATCGACGAACAAGACCTCGAAGATGTCGTCGCTACGGCCGGA
>JADGRD010000432.1 GCA_017881285.1 Pseudomonadota bacterium
CAGCCAGGTCGCGGCCTTCCACACGCCCTCGACCGTGGCGATGGACGGCTTCTCGCGATCGGTTTCGACCTTCAAGACCAGGCCGTGACGATGCACGAGCGAATAGAGATGGAAGACCACCTCGATCACCTTGCGCAGGGGCCAATCGATGGCCGTAATGTCCTGGCAGTAGTCGAATTCCAGGCCAGGGGTGTTTTTGAGGAACTGGCAAATCTCGACGATCTTCTCGCCCTTCACAACGACGAAGCGGTCGCCTTTGGTTTCCGACAAGGCACCCACGGCATCGCCGAACTGCGCCTTGAGCTGGGTGCAGAGTTCTTCCTGGGTCATTTGGGGGCCTTTGCGGGAATCATCATCGGCGCGTTGGGGTCGACGCGGCCGGGCCGCATCTTGGTCTTCCAGCGCTCGCACATCATGATGTCCTGGATGCGCATCAGCCCCTCGGTCAGCGCCTCGGGCCGCGGCGGACAGCCCGGCACGTACACGTCGACGGGAATGATCTTGTCCACGCCCTTGCAGACGGAATACGACATCTGGAACAGGCCGCCGCAGTTCGAGCACGAGCCCATCGACAGCACGTATTTCGGCTCGGCCATCTGGTCGTAGAGCAGCTTGGTGCGCACCGCCATCTTGTAGGTGAGCGTACCGGCGACGATCATCAGATCGGCCTGGCGCGGGCTGGCCCGGAAGATGGCGGCGAAGCGATCCAGGTCGGCGCGCGGGCCGCCGGTCTGCATCAGCTCGATCCCGCAACACGCCAGCCCGAACAGCAGATAGTGAATCGAGTTCTTGCGTGCCAGGTTGATGGCGTCGTCGAGCATGCTGGTGTTGGTGAAGAGAACACCGGTGCCCGGTTCGGTGAGGGTTGGCTCTGGGTGGGTCATGGGGTCGATCTCAGGCGCCGGGCGAAACCGGGGGCTTCGGCTCGCCCGATGGGCTGGCGGTACGCGGGGGTTGCGACAGCTTCTTGACCCACTCCAGATCCCCGTGCCCCCACGCCCAGGCGAGGCCGACCAGCAGCACCACGGTGAAAAGTATCAGCTCGACAAATGCGACCCATCCGGTCCCCTTTTTGATCCAGGAAGCATAGACCACGACCACCGGAAACGTCAGGGCGATGTCGACTTCGAAGATGATGAAGACCAACGCGATGAGATAGAAGCGCGGATTGAAGTTGTACCAGGCCGAGCCGATGGGCCGCTCGCCGCACTCGTAGATGGAAAGCTTGTCGTCGTTGGGAAACTTCGGTCGCAGCAGGCGTCCGACCATCAGCGTGACCAGGGCGAAGAGAATGGCCACGACCGCGAAAGCGAGCACTGCGCCGAATTGGTAACCCATGAAGACCTTCCGTCCCCGGCTTGCCTGCGCCAGCGGGACGCCCTTATCTAGAAGATAGGACTCCGAAGGTCAAGTGCCCACGGCCATTACAATGGGATGTGATGGGAACCCTGGGGCGCGCGGTGATTCAATCGCGCGCCAAAAAAATGTGAAGCCGCGCTATGCTACCGGCCATGAACGAAACCGACCGGACCGGCACCTCCGAGATCCCGGCAGGTCCGGGGGCCGAGCCAGGCGCCGGCAAGACGCGTTTTGGCAACGAGGACATCGCGCCGTATTTCTTCGTCGTCCTCTTCCTCCTCGCCCTCCTGGCGGTCGGCTACGTGCTCCTCCCCTTCCTCGGCGACATGGTGATCGCGTTCCTCTTCGTGATCCTCTTGACACCCGTCCACATGCGGCTCTCCCGCCTACTCGGCAACCGGCAAGTTCTGGCGTCCGGGCTCACGGTCGTGGGTCTCGTCGTGGTGGGTTCCGTGCCCATTTTCCTCATCGCTTCGGCCTTGCTCCGCGATATCACCGAGGCCTCGCAGTCCTGGGGCGCCGCCGGCCGTTCGCTGACTTTGCGGGCCATCGCCGGCCGCAATGGCGTGATCATGAGCGGCATCTCCAACATCGCCTCCAGTCTCGGCATCACGCTGGCGCCGGAATGGGTGGAGCAGGCGCTGCTCGATACCGGCCGCAGCCTGACCCAGTACCTCGCCACGCGCGCCAACGCCTTCCTCTCCAGCCTGCTCTCCACAGCGCTCCACACCATCATCATCCTCTTCTCGATTTTCTATCTCTTCATCCACGGCGAGGCGCTGCGCACCTTCCTCTACCGGCTGTCCCCGCTCAAGCACGACGAAGACCAGATCTTCCTCACCAAGCTGGGCGAGGTCGGCCGCGCCATCCTGCTCGGCTCCGGCACCGCCAGCCTGCTGCAGGGCCTGGTCGCGGGCGTGGCCTGGGTGATGGTGGGCCTGCCCTCGCCGGTGCTGTGGGGCATCCTGATGGCCATCGCCGCCTTCCTGCCGCTCGTGGGGGTCGCGGCGGTCGTCGTTCCCGCCACCGTCTATCTATGGATAGACGGCCGGCCCCTCGCGGCCGTGCTCTTCCTGGTCTTCTGCATGGGCCAATCCTTCTTCTTCGAGTATGGGCTCAAGCCGCGCTTGATGGGCTCCTCCATGCGCATGAACAGCCTGCTCGTGTTCGTCAGCCTGCTCGGCGGAATCATGGGCTTCGGAGTGCCGGGCATCATCTACGGACCGCTCATCATGACCCTCTTCCTGACCCTCGTGCAGCTCTATCAGACCCGCTACCAACAGCACATCGCCCGCCGGCTGTCCGTGACCCTGCCCCAGGCTCAGGACAAGCCGAAGGGCTGACCGCCCCCGTATCAGGTAGACAACTCGGGCCACAGGCGGTGATACAATGGCCCGTAAAGGTTCGCCGTGGCGTCACTCAAGGTCATCTGCCCCAAGTGCCTCAAAGGACAACAGATCGTCGTCGACATACCGGCTGGCGGGATCGACCACGTGTGCTTGTTGTGCAAGACAACTTTCAGAGTGAGACCGCCAGCCAGGTCCTCGTCCGACGACCTGCCGGCCTCGCGTGAAACCATTCCCCGGCCTAGCGACCTTCCCGTCGACCGCAACGCGGTTCCCCGCCCCGGCGACCTTCCCGTCGACCGCAACGCGGTTCCCCGCCCCGGCGACCTCCCCGTCGACCGCAACGCGGTTCCCCGCCCCAGCGACCTTCCCGTCGACCGCAACGCGGTTCCCCGCCCCGGCGACCTCCCCATCGACCGCGACGCGGTTCCGCGTCCGATCCTCCCGCCCTTCGCTCCCCCGCGTTTGTCCAGTCCCGTTCCGCCGACCACCGTGCCCAAACACGCGCCGGTCAAGACCCCGCCGCTCGGCCTGTCGCTGGATTTCTCCTTGCCGCCAGTTCCCGAGCCGCCGGCGGGAAGCGAATCGCTCACCCTCGGAGATCCCCTCGCGGACACGCACGTTCCGAGCGCGCTCAACCTGGGCCCGCCCCCAGCCCATCCCGCGCCGGCCCCGGCCAGGACGCCCCCGCCCTTGCCCAAGAGCCAGCCGCGACTCGAGACCAAGCCGCTCAAGCTCAACAAGCCGGCCACGCCACCCGCCCGCAAACCTCCGCCGATTCCCGCCGGCAGCGAGTCGACGCTGCCCTCGCACCGCGGCCCCCAGGCCCCACCGCCGGCCCCGCCACCCGAGGTCCAACCCAGTCCGCACCACAAGCCTTTCCTGGCGCCGCTGGTGCCCGAACCTTCCGAGCCGCCCCCGAGCACCGACGTTCCCGACTCCGCGTCGGGGATGGGCCCCCCGCTGAACCCGGCGGCGAGAGCCGGAGCGGCTCCTGGCGCGCCAGGTGAAAACGTCGACCTCGGATTCAGCCTGGAGTTCGAGCGCAGCCCGCGAACGTCATCCGGATCCTCCCCGGTGGCTATTCCGTTTCCATCGGCACGCGTGGCCAGCGAGGGAATGGCGGAGGCCGCCGCGGAAAATGTGGCTGACGTGCCGCAACTGGCGCCACCCATCGCACGTCCTTCCCTGTCTGGACGCGCCATGCGACCGCAAGCAAGGAAGTCCGGCCTACCACGCTGGGTGTATTTCGCCGGGGGTGCCGTGATCGTGGTCGCCGCCAGCGCGGCCATCGCGGTGTTCCTGCTGGGCTCGGCACCCAATCCCGACAACGTGCTCAAGCCCTTCCTGCCGGAGTTGACGAAGGACAACCTGGTGGCGTACCAGGACGCCGCCAGCGCGCTGAACGCCATCGCCGCCAATTTCAAGGATGCGGGCGCCAAGCTTCGCCTCAAGGCCGCGGAGCTGCTCCTCACCGCCGCCACGGCGCACGGCGGGGGTCCGAACGACCTTTCGGTCGCTGAGCAAGCCGCGGCCGGAGCAGCTTCGCACCCCAAGCTGGCCCCCTTCACCCAGCGCGTCCACGCGCTCATCGCCATCGCCAAAGGCAATCCGGGCGAGGCCGACAAGCTGCTCACCGATCGCGCGGCGCCGGAGAGCCAGTTGATTCTTGGACTGGCCCGTCTGGCCGAGGACAAGCTGCCCGCAGCCGCGACAGCCCTGCGTTCCTATGTCG
>JADGRD010000033.1 GCA_017881285.1 Pseudomonadota bacterium
CCTGGGCGACGGCGGGGCAGCGGCGGCGCTGGCGCGACTGCTGCTCGCCGGCGCGCCCGTGGCGGCCCGGCGCGAGGCCGCCAGCCTGCTCGTGACCGCGCTGCCGCCGCGTCCGGAAACCAAGGCTGCGCTGCTCGCGGCCGTGGGCCAGGCCGACGACGAGGGGATCCGTGCCTGGGCCGCGGTGGCGGCGCTGCGTCTGGGCGCGACCGAGGTGCAAGAGCGGCTGCGCGTCTTGGTGTCGAGCCCGGCGACCGAGATGACAGCCGGGTTGCGTATCCATGCCGCCCTGGCCCTGGCCGAGAAGTCCGACCCCGCCGGGATTACGGCGCTCACCGCCGCACTCGATTCCTGTGGCAACGACGTCTCGCTGTGCAAGCGCGTTCTCGCGTCCCTGGGGCGGCTGCACGACCCGACCGCGGTGCAACCGCTGGTTGCACATCTGCCATTCGTGCAGACCCGGCGCGAGACCGTCGAGGCGCTGGCCGACGTTGCCGATCCCGCGGCGGTGGGACCGCTCGTCGGTTGCTTGGAAACCGACGAGTACGTGTCCGTGCGCGAGGCCGCCGCCGCGGCCCTCGGCCGCTTGGGTGGCGCTCACGCCGTGCAAGGACTGCAAACCGCGCTCGCGCACGAACGCGAGGAAGCGGTTCGCGCGGCCGTGCGCTCGGCCTTGGCCGTGCTGGGCCGGAGGAGGTAGCTTCGGCTACGATGGCCCGGGTCGGGTTCTTACCATCGCGGAAGGGTTTGGCGAGACCGAGCGCAGCGAGGGGTGGTAGGGCGGGTGGTAACCTTTCCAGGGCACCCCTTTCAAGGTGTCCGCACTGCCAATTCCGAAACCCTTTTCCCGACGGTTCGTCATCGCCCAGATGGTTCGGAGGTCGGATCGGAAGGATGAACAGGGAGGAACAGAGGACCAGAGGGAGCAAGGGTTGGGTCCAGGAGGCGGCGGAGCCAGGACCCAGGTTACGGTGGACCTCGATGCCAGCCGCGATGATCTGTCCCAGCCCATTCTGCCTCTGTTTCTCTGGTCCTCCCTGTTCCATCTCCGGATCTTCGGCGAACAGACCCGCGCCGGCAGGACCCGCCACGCCGAAGCCGGCGGGTCGCCGAGGCAAAGACCTTGAAGGGGGTGCCCTTCCAGGGTTCCCGTTCCTATGGGCTCGGTATCGACGGGGACGGGGTGGGCGGCTCCGGCACGCCCCCGTCGGGGTTGGGCGCGGGTTCTTCACGGTAGCCGAAGAGCGTGCTCTTCTCCGAGGGCGGCGTCAGCTTCACGGCTACGCGTGAATCCGTGAATGTGTAGGCGCGCGTGTGGACCGGCAGGAATCCAGCCGCGCGGATCACCAAGTCGAGCGGCCCGCTGTCCCGTGGCCGTTCCACGACCAGGGCGCGCGGCACCGGGATGACGCCCAGGAGCTTGCCCCCCCACTTGACCTGCGCTTTACGCGGCGGAACCGTCTGGATGAGGATGCGCACGCTGTCGGGTCTGGCCGCCGGAACTTCCTCCTCGGTGGCGGCGCTCTCGGCCTCCTTGGCTTTGGCCGCGGCTTGCTTGCCCTTGCTGGCCGCCCATCCCGCCAACGACGCCAGCACGAGCGCGCTCGCGGCGGCGGCCGCGAACAGGCGTCCCTTGCGGATGACCGCCAGCTTTGCCAATCCTCTCATGGCTCACCGTCCGATTTCGCGGCGGGGGAGCCCGCCCCGGCCCGGCCTTCGTCGGAGGCGCGCACCGGTGGCGGCGGGCCCGGATACTTGATGCCTGGCTTGGGCACGTAGGTCAGAACCGGCGTCTTGAGCGTGCCCTTGATCTCGCCCTCGAGCACGTCCACGGGCAAGGGCGGTTCGAGCTGGTAGGAATAGCCGCGCGAGGGCAGGCGGATCTCGAAGACATCGTCGTTGGCCAGGAACTGGCGCGCGAAACCCATGCCTTGATCGCCGAGCACGCGCATGGTCCGGTGGCGCAGGATAAACGAGTAGAGGCGGATGGCCAGGTGGTTGGGCAGGCGGTGGCAACCGTGCGAGTAGCCCTCGGAGCTGTAGATGGAGAGGTAGTCGGACGAGCCGTGGGCGCGGATGCCGTTGTCCCAGTCGGCCTTGCCGTTCCGTCCCGCTTGCACGAAGTAGCCGGCCACCAGACCGTAGGCCGAGAGGTAGCCAGGCCCAAGCTCGTCGTAGTTCACCACGCGCTGCCAGGCACCGCGCACGCCCTTCATCTTGATCAGCGAACGGATGGGCGTCGACTCGGGCGCGATCCACACCGGCCCCGCGACCACGTTGCGGATGACCCTCGAGCCGATGTCCGAGCCCTTGTAGCGGAAGTACTCGTAGCCGTCCGAGGCCTGTTCCGCACGCCAGCCGCCGATGGTGGTGCGCCAGCGGGCGAGCAAGATGCGCTGGCCGTTGTATTTTAGGTAGAGGTGGAAGCTCGGGTAGCGCTTGCGCGGCTGCGCGTGGCGCACGCCCTTGGCGTCCCAGGGCAGGTGGTACCACACCTCGCCACGGTCGATGACGATGGAGAGGTCCATGTCAGGCGCGTAGTACTCCGGCAGCGCCGGCAACCGCACCGCCACGCGCAAGCGGTGGAAATCGGCCGCCGGGTGCCGCTTGAAGAAGGCCAGCGAGCCCTCCTGGGTGGCGAGCCCGAGCTGCTCGGCCGCGGACTGGGTCAGTTCATCGACCAGGTTGCGGAGGGCGACAGGCTTGCCGCTCCTGCCGGTGTAGGTGGGCGCGCCCGACTTGCCCTCGACGCTGCCGTCCTCGACCACGCCCGCCGCAGCCACCACGCGCTCGCGCAGCACGCGCATGAAGGCCAGATGGTCATTGGCGAGCGGCGGCCGCGCCAGCGCGTCCATGGTTTTCGAGCGCAGGTAATTGGCTTCGTAGATCATGTTCTTCTGCTGGAACCGGCGCACCGCCATGCGCATGCCATCGTCGTAGACGCCCGTGGCGTGGCGCAGGCCCTTCTTGAACATGCCCTCGCAGGCGAGCCGCTTCTCGACCTCGGTCATGGCCGCCTTCTCGGCGGTGCGGTGCTCGTAGGCCTTCACCTTCGTCGCCAGGCTAGGATCCTTCTGCGCCAGGTCCGCCAGGCTCGCGGCCTTGTTCTTCTGCCGCGCCTCTTCGAGCTCGCGGCGCAGGCGTGCCGTCTTGCCGTCCTCGGTCTTGAGCTTCTCGGGCGCGACGTAGGCGATGGTCTCGACTTCTTCCAGCGCCTCTAGGTTGATGCTGGCGTGGCAGGTCTGCTGCTCATTGGCCAGGAAACGCTCGCGCAACACACCAAAGGAGGGCGGGATCCCGTAGAGCTCGAGGAAGTTCTTCTCGCCCGGCGGCAACGGCCCGCCGTCCTCGTCGAGGGTGTCGTTGGCCAAGCCGAGGAAGACGCGCCGGTAGCGATTGTTCATCACCGTACCGTCGGGGGCCTTCTGCGCCGCGAAGATGAACGGCGTCCAGTCGTCGCTGAAGTCGATGATGGTGTAGCCGGAGCGCGCGGCCGCCTCGGCGTCGACGAAGCCTTCCTTGCCGTCGTGGATGACGATGGCCTGACTTTCAGAACGAGAGGGTTCGGGCGCGGCGGCCGACGGCGTGGACGCTGTCGCGGCCGGGCGTGGAGCCGTCGTGGCGGGCGGGGAAGTCGGTACCGGCGGAGGCGAGGCCGGCGACAAGGTCCGGGGCGGTGCGGTAGACGGAGGCGTGGGTGGGCCGGCGTGGCAGCCCAGACTGCCGAGGAGGGCTAGCGCGGCGCAGGCGCAAATGGTGGATTTCATCGAGCTATCCTCGCAACCTTATTCCGCAAAACCCCGCGAGGCAAAAAGGCAGGTGGTTTTTACGTGGTGCGGGGCTCGGCCAGCGCGGCGGATACGATGCCGCGCGCCTCGGCGAGGATCTGCGCCAGGTGCGCCTGCCCCTCGAAGCTCTCGGCGTAGACCTTGTAGACGTTCTCGGTGCCGGAAGGCCGCGCCGCGAACCAGCCGTTCTTCGCCACCACCTTGAGGCCGCCGATCGCGGCGCCGTTGCCCGGCGCCTTGGTCAGGATGGACGCGATGGGTTCGCCGGCCAGCGACGAGCTCTTGACCTGCGCCGACGAGAGCTGCTTGAGCTTCGACTTTTCTGCTGGGGTAGCGGCCTGGTCGATGCGCGTGTAGATCGGATTGCCGTGCACGGCCGTGATCTCGGCGTAGTGCTGGCCCGGATCCTTGCCCGTAGCGGCGGTGATTTCGGCCGCGAGCAGCGCCAGGATGATGCCGTCCTTGTCCGTGGTCCACACGCTGCCGTCGAAGCGCAGGAAGCTCGCCCCGGCGCTTTCCTCGCCGGCGAAGCCCAGGCTGCCGTCCAGGAGGCCGTCCACGAACCACTTGAAGCCCACCGGCACTTCGCTCAGGTGGCGTCCGAGTGCCGCGGCCACCCGATCGATGATGGCGCTCGACACCAGCGTCTTGCCGACGGCCGCGCGCTGCGGCCACTGCGAACGATGGTTGAACAGGTAGCGGATGGCGACCGCGAGATAGTGGTTGGGATTGAGCAGCCCGGCGCCGGGCACGACGATGCCGTGGCGGTCGGCATCGGGGTCGTTGCCGAAGGCGACCTGGTAGGACCCGCGCAGTCCGACGAGCTTGGCCATGGCGAAGGGGCTGGAGCAGTCCATGCGGATCTTGCCGTCGTGATCCACGGTCATGAAGGCGAAGCGCGGGTCCACCACGGGGTTGACGACTTCGAGATCCAGCTTCCAGTGATCGGCAATGGCTTGCCAGTAGGCCAGCGAGGCGCCGCCCAGCGGATCGGCGCCGCACTTGATCTTGGCCGATCGGATGCGCTCCAGGTCGACCACGTTGGCTAGGTCCTCGACATACGGGCCGACCAGATCCTCCTGCCGGGTGGTGGCCGCGTTGCGCGCGGCCGGCCAGGGCATGCGGCGGACCTGCTTGTTTCCATCGCGCAGCAGCCGGTTGGCGCGGTCCTGTATCCACGCGGTCACGTTGGTGTCGGCCGGCCCGCCGCTCGGTGGGTTGTATTTGAAGCCGCCGTCGGCCGGGGGATTGTGCGAAGGCGTGATGACGATGCCGTCGGCGAATCCCGACTTCTTGCCGCGGTTGGCGGCCAGGATGGCACGTGAGATGGCCGGCGTTGGCGTGAAGCCATCCTCTCGCTGCATGACGGCTTGTACGGAATTGGCGGCTAACACCTCCAAGGCGGTGCGCTCGGCGGGCGCGGACAGCGCGTGCGTGTCCTTGCCCAGGAAGAGCGGCCCACTCGTGCCCTCCTGGCGGCGGTATTCGCAGATGGCCTGGGTGATGGCCAGGATGTGCGGCTCGTTGAACGAGCCAAGCAGGGACGAGCCGCGATGGCCGCTGGTGCCGAAGCTGACCAGTTGTTCGGTGTCGTCGACGTCCGGCTGCTTTCCGAAGTAGGCGTCCGTGAGGCGGCCGACGTCCACCAGGATGTCGGCGGGAGCGGGCTTTCCGGCGAGTGCGTGCGGCATCGGTACTCCTTCGGCTCGCAGGTTACACGAACCGGGCGGGGAGGGAACGCCGATCACGCGTTCCGGTCGGCGGTCGCCGGGTCCGTCTCTGCTGCGGTCGTGCCCGTGCGGTCCAGGGCCACCACCGTCTCGACGTGGTAGGTCTGCGGGAATAAGTCGATGGGCTGCACGGCGGCGATCTGGTAGCCGAAGGGGCGCAATTGGCCGAGATCTCGGGCCAAGGTGGTCGGGTTGCACGAGACGTAGACGATGCGCTGGGGACAGGCGCGCGCGATCCGGCGCATGACCTTGCCACCGGCGCCGGCGCGCGGCGGATCGAGAACGAGAACCTGGGGCGAAAGGCCATGGGGCAAGACCTCGGCCAGCACCTTGCGGGCGTCGCCCGCATGAAAGACCAACGACGTCAGGCCGTTCTCGGCGGCGTTCCGGCGCGCCGCCTCGACGGCGGTCTCGACTATCTCCACGCCGGTGACTCGCGCTCCCGCCGCCGCGAGCGCCAGGCTGAAGAGACCAACCCCGCAGTAGACGTCCACCACGGGGGCGCCGGTCACCTCGCCGGCGAACGTCTTGACGAGTTCCACGAGGCGCTCGGCCTGCGCCGAGTTGGTCTGGAAGAAGGTGTCGATGTGGATGCGGAAGCGCAGGCCAGCCGTGATTTCCGTGACGTGGTCCCGGCCCCAGAGCAGGGATGTTTCGCCGATCGGGGCGGCGGTGTCGGGCGAACGGCGAATGCTGCGCACCACGCCCGTGACGCGGGGATCGACGCCGGCCAGGTGCGCCGCCATGGCCTCGCCGTCGGGAAAATCGCCGGGGCTGGTCACGATGCCGAGGAGGACTTCCCCCGAGCCGCGGCTGCCACGCACGATGAGCTCGCGCAGAAGTCCCTGACGGGTGCGCGGATGGTAAAGCGATAGGCCGCGCGTTTCGACGAATTCCTGGGCTGCCTTCACGATGCGTGTCACCAGGGGCGACCCCAGGAAACACTCTTGCAATCGAATGATGTCGTACCAGGCGCCGCGCGGATGCAGCCCGAGGATACCGGCCGGATGAAACGCGAACTCCATCTTGTTGCGGTAGTGGAATTCGTCCGGTGCAGGAAGGATCGGCCGGATGGCGAGATCGCGGAACCCGCCCAACCGCTCGAGGCTGTCGCGCACGGCCGCGGTCTTGGCCGCGAGCTGCGCGGGATAGCCCACGTGTTGCCAGGTACAGCCGCCGCAACCCTCGCCGACGTGCCGGCAGCGTGGCCTGACCCGGTCGGGCGAGGGATTCTCGATCGAAACGAGGTCGGCCTCGACGTGCCGACGGTGAACCCTGCGGACGCGCGCCCGCACGGTTTCCGCGGGCGCGGCATCGCTCACGAACACGGCCAAGCCGCCCCAGCGGGCGATGCCTTCCCCGCCGTAGGTCAGGCGCTCGACGGTCAGCAGGAGCTCGTCGCCTGGGCGCGGACGCGGGCTGCTGGCTGCGGTGGTCAAGTCATGCGCCCGCGGGCCGGCGTCACCCTATTTGAGGGAAATCTCGCCGGTGGCGTAGGTGACGAACCTGCCCTTGATGAGCTGGCCCACCTTCATGATGTAGGTGTGGCCCTTGTTGAAGCCGTTGTTGGCGTCGAGGTCGTACGGCTCTTGGAACACCAGTGCCCCGCCCGGGGTCTGCGACGCGTCCTGGGCCACCAGCGTGCCCGGCTCTTTCTTGTCCATGAACTCGATGGTCATGGGGCCCTTGGCCGGCGGCTTCTTGAACACGGCCAGGTAGTTGATCGGCCAGCGTTCCTCGTTGGGCTTCTTGCTCACCTCGCCGACGGACGCATGGCTGGACAGCCACTTGGAGAGCTCCTCTCCCTCCGCACCCGGCGGCGTTCCCGCGAGGAACCAAACCTTGCCACCATGGGCCTTCGCCACGGCGGTGTTCGGATCGGCGGCCGGGGTTGACGTCCCCTTCTTGGCGCCCTTCTCGCCCGCGCCACCTTTAGCGAACAAGGGAGCGGCATTCGTGGCAACGAGCAATGCAAGTGCGGCCCATAGGATCTTCATTGTCGTCTCCTTCCACCAGGCAGGTAGCCAGCTACAGCTTCAATGGTGGGGTTTTCCCTCGCGGGAGGCCGCTAGTCAACAGGGCGATGGACCCGTCAGCCGAAAACGATGGTCCGGTTGCCGGAGACGAGCACCCGGCGCTGCAGGTGCAGGCGGACGGCCCGGGTGAGGACCTCGCGCTCCAGGTCGCGCCCCGCTCGCATGAGATCGTCGACCTCATCTCGGTGGGAAACGCGACGAACGTTTTGCTCGATGATGGGGCCTTGGTCCAGGTCGGCGGTAACGTAATGGGCGGTGGCGCCGATGATCTTCACGCCGCGCTCCTTGGCTTGGTGGTAGGGGCGGGCGCCGGCGAACGCCGGCAGAAACGAATGGTGGATGTTGATGATGCGGTTCGGCCAGCGCTCGACGAACTCCGCTGATAGGATCTGCATGTAGCGGGCGAGCACGACCACATCGGCGCCGAGCGAAGCGAGCCGCGCGAGCTGCTCCTGCTCGGCCTTGCGCTTGCCGTCGCGCTCGACGGGGATGACCGCGAAGGGGACGTCGAAGTGCTGGCACACGTCGGCGAGGAACTCGTGGTTCGAGAGCACGGCCACGATCGTTCCACCCAGGTCGCCGATCTGCTGGCAGAGCAAGAGGTCGTAGAGGCAGTGGGACGCCTTGGTCGCGAAGACGACCACACGGGGAACGTGGTCCGAGAAGGTCAGCTCCCACCGCAGGGTGAATCGCCGCGCCAGCTCGGCCATCTCCGATTGGATGGCTTCGCGGCCAAGGTCGAAGCCCGCGAGATCCCACACCAGGCGCATGAAGAACTCGCCGCTGTCGCGCTCGGCGTGCTGGTCGGCATCCAGGATGTTGCCGCCATGGCTGAAAACGAAGGTCGACAAGGCGGCCACGAGTCCGGTCCGGTCGCGGCAGTTGACGAGTAGGATTGCGGTGACGGGCGGGTCGGGAGGCATGCATTCCACCGATGGCCAGCGTCAGATACCTCGGCATTCCGGGGAACGCAAGCCAGTGGCGAAATGGTGGCCGCCGGCCCGGGACGACGCCAGGGAGGGCGGCTACTCCAACTCGTTGATGACGATGGGCTGGGTTTGTCCTGCCACGTCACCGTTCGTTGTGATGTATCCGTCCCGCCTGAATTCGGCCGTCGTTTGGTTGCAGTTCAGGTCTCCCAGAGCCGTGGCCGTGAATTTGGCAGCGGTGCCAGTACCCGTGCTCAAGTAGCCCGGCATGTAGTTGTGGGGATCGGCGAGTGCGAATTTGAGCGCCACCCAGACCGGGTCGCTAGCCCAGACTGAACTTCCACCGGGACATCGCCCTCCGGGCAGGGTACAGCAGTCTAGGGTAGCCCGCTCCCACGCTCCGCCAGGCCCCGGGAACTGCTTCGTCATGGCAACCGCCTGAGATCCAATCATGGTCGTAAAGTCGCTCATGTAATAGGTCGTCGAGCCTGCCCACATCTTGTTCAGGTGGCCCGCCGCCTCGGGAGTGCGCGACTTTCGTACGTACCGCGTGAACGCGGGTATTGCGATGGCCGCTAGGATACCGATGATGCCAACGACAATCATCAGTTCGACCAGAGTGAAGCCGAGAGCCGTTCGACGTCGCATGGTTACCCCCTTTCGAGATTAATGCAGGCTATGTGCCATCCTAGCTCTCAAATCGGCGGGTTCCCAAATAGCTTGAATCAATTCAGGAAAGCCAGTCGCGAAGCGGAGGAACGGCTGGCTGCCACGACAGTTTTTGTCCAGCCAGGTGAAAAACCAGGTCCGCAGCGACAAAAACCGTCCCAAAAGAAAGGCGGCTCCCCGAGGGGAACCGCCTTCTTGCTGACGTTCGACAGGCGAACTAGACGCGCTCAGCCAACCGAACGGCTGTCAACGCCACCGTCGCGGCTGTCAACGCCACCGTCAATGGCCCGGCCCGCCTCGCTCGGCTGCACATCGACCGCACCGCCATCAATGCGCGGCGGCGCATCGACGGCGCCGTCGATCGGAGTTGCCACGTCGATCGGGGTCGCCTGGTCAATGGCCACGTCAGCCGGCTTGGCCTGATCGATGGCCACGTCGATCGGAGCAGCCTTGTCCGGCTGAGCCTCGGGGCCTGCTTCGGGACCCGGCGTCGCCGGCACGTCTGGGGTAACCGAAGCCTCGACGCCCGGCGGGGTATCGAGCTTCGGGCCCGCGTCGGTCTTCGTCCCGCTGTCACTGCCACAACCGAGTGTCGTAAGCGAAAGTGCAAAAAGTGTAACTGCAAGCTTCTTCATCATAGCCTCTCTCCTGGTTTGTTCGCTGCTGAACCGCTTTGGCGCGGCATACTACCGAAAACGCTACAAAAGTAAAACATTTTGTTACATGGGTGGGCTTGTAGTGCCGCTGACCCTTGCGCCAAGTGATGGCGCGATGCATGGAAGACCCCAATGCCTCGAATCCAACGTCTGAATAGTGCGATTGTTGACGAGATGCGTCTCAATCTGGTATCGGCCGACGATGGTCTCGTCGCGGTGGGTGGAACGCTGCATCCAGAGGTGCTGGAACAGGCATATCGCATGGGCGTATTTCCATGGTCTTCCGAGCCCGCGGTCACCTGGTGGTGTCCCGACCCTCGGGCGATCTTCGAGCTGGCCGCGTTTCGTCAGTCGCGTAGCCTACGCAAGCGGATTCGGCAGTCCGACTGGACCTTCCACATCGACCGGGATTTCGAGGGGACCATCAAGCGATGCGCGGAGCCGACCGCCGACCGGCCCGAAACCTGGATCACAGCGGATTTCGTCGCGTCGTACTGCCAGCTTCACCGGCGGGGCAAGGCCCACAGCGTGGAGGTCTACGAGGGCGGCGAAGCGGTGGGAGGGCTCTACGGTGTCTCGATGGGGGGCTTTTTCGGTGGCGAGTCCATGTTCCGGAGACGCGATGACGCCTCGAAGGCCGCTCTGGGCCACCTGATCTCGCACCTGCGCGACCGTGGCTTCGCCCTGCTCGATGCGCAGGTCATGAATCCGCACCTGGCGAACTTGGGCGCGCGCGAGATCTCCCGCGCCGAGTTCCTGCGCCGGCTGCGTGAGGCGCTCGCTCTTCCGGTTACCTTCTGACCCGGCCCGCGTCCGTCGGCTATGATGCAATCCATGTTGTCACGCTCCCACCGGGCCTACTCGGGCGCCTTGCGCATGGCCGCCGCCGTCCTTACGATGGCCGCCGCCAGCGTCTGCGCCACGCCCGCGGGACGGTCGCCATCACCCGCCAGCTTTCGTCTCAAGGTCGTGCGCACCTTCCCGCACGACGTGCGGGCGTTTACCCAGGGATTGCTCTTCCTCGACGGCAAGCTGTACGAAAGCACGGGCCTCTTCGCTCGCTCCTCGGTCCGCCGCGTGGACCTGGCCAGTGGCCAGGTGGAACAGGTGTCGAGCTTGCCCGCCGAGCTCTTCGGCGAGGGACTGGCGCGGGTTGGCCAGCGCCTGTTTCAGCTCACCTGGAAGAACCAGAAGGTGCTGGTCTGGGATCTGGCGACCTTGCAGAAGCAGACGGAGTTTGCCTATGACGGCGAGGGCTGGGGGCTGTGCTTCGACGGCCGCCGTTTGGTCATGAGCGATGGCAGCGACAAGCTCGCTTTGCGAAACCCCGGCACCTTCGCCAAGGAGGGTGAGCTGCGCGTTCGACTGGCGGGACAGCCGCTCGCGAACCTCAACGAGCTCGAATGCGCGGGATCCGTGCTCTACGCCAACGTCTGGCAAGACAACCACATTGCGCGCATCGACGCCAAGACCGGCGAGGTGACCGGCTGGATCGACGCCTCCGGACTGCTCGACCCGTCGGAGAGCGCCGGGGCGGACGTTCTCAACGGCATCGCCGACATGGCCAGCACCGGCCACCTTCTCGTCACGGGCAAACTGTGGCCGCATCTCTACGAGGTCGAAATCGTTCCTCTCACCAAGGTCGAGGCCAAGTGAATTCGCCGAATCTTCTCGTCCCGCGTTTCGCCGCGACGGCGGCCGTCTTTCTTGCCATCACCGCCGCCGCAGCGCCGGGCCGCGCCGAGCCGGGCGACGACCTGACCGTCTCGGTCCTCACCTTCGGCCCTGGCGATCACCCCTTTTTCAAGTTCGGCCACAACGCCATCCTGGTCCAGCAGCAATCGCGTGGGGAGCCCACGCTTGCGCGTGGCGTACCATCGCGGGAGGGGCTGGGAACCCTTTCAGGGTTCCCAGTTGGCAGTTGGGCCTACAACTTCGGCACCTTCGCCTTCGATTCCCCGGCCCTGATTCCGAAATTCCTGCGCGGGAGATTCAAGTACTGGCTTTCCGTGTCGTCGGTGGAGGAAACCATGGAGTCCTACGCCGCGGCCAACCGGTCCATCCTGGCGCAGGAGCTGGACCTGAGCGCGGGACAGAAATGGGCGCTGTGGCGGGCCCTGCGCGAAAACGCGCGGCCCGAGAACCGGGAGTACCTCTACGACTACTTTCGCGACAACTGCTCGACGCGGGTCAGGGACGCCGTCGACCGTGTTGTCGAGGGCGGGGTGCGCAGGGCGGGACAAGCTGCCGCCGCCGGGACCTTCCGCTCCGACGCCCTGCGTATGGTCGCGGATCTCTGGCCCGAATACGTCGGCATCTACCTCGGCCTGGGTCGCGCGGCGGATGTGCCCATCAACCGCTGGGAAGCAGCCTTCCTGCCCGAGCGACTCGCCGAGCTGCTGCGCACCGTGCGGGTGCCGGATGGCGCCGGCGACAAGCGGCTGGTGAAGTCGGAGAAGGTTCTCCATCAGGCCAGGCGGCCGGACAAGCCGGCGGCACCACCCCGTTGGGGCGGCTATTTTCTCATCCTTGGGCTCGTGCTGGGAGCGACGCTGGCCCTCCTCGGCCGCCTGGCGAGGCGTGTCGTCGCGGCCAGGGTCATCCTCGGCGGCGCGGTTTCTGGGGTGGGCGGGAGCTTCGGGCTTCTGGGGCTCATCATGCTGTTGTTGTGGGCTTGCACGGACCACCGGATTGCCTTCGCCAACGCCAACATCTTGCAGTTCGCTCCCTGGGCCAGCGTTTTGTTCGGGTATGGGATTGGCGTTGCCCTGGGGCGGCCCCGGGCCACGCGGAGGGCGCGCGCTATCGTGCTTTCCATCGCCGCCTGTTCACTTGCGGGCATCCTTTGCAAGGCGCTGCCGGGCGCGAACCAGGACAACTGGCCGTTCATCCTGCTTTGCCTGCCCATCTGGCTTGGCATGCTGCGCGGCCTGAGCGAGCTCGGCCGCGTTCCCAAGTAGGCTCCCCTCGGACACCACCCCGCAGGGCGGCCGGCCACACTTTTGGGGGCTGGAGTCTGATGGATTCGATGGTAAGGTGTGAGTATACGAACGCCCGCAAGGGTGCGGGTATAACCTGTGAACGCCCGCCCAGCGTCGATCAGAGCTTAGGAGAAACCCCGACCAAGGATCCAAGTCCGAAGGACTTCGCGCGAAGGAGAATGGCGCATGATGGAGAACGAGGATTCCGTAGTCACGTCGCTCAATGAACTGCGGAAGCTCAAGCACGAGAGGATTACCCGGCAGACCCAGTCGCGCGCCGTGGTCGGGGCGGGCCGCGCGGCCGCGCTGGCGGTCGATCCCGCGTCGGACCAGATGACGCCGCCGCCGGTGTCGGCGTCGTCCTTTGCTCAAGCGCAGCGTGCGCCATTCCAGCAAGCGCCTGCGGGGCAGGCCAATTCCGGATTCGCGGGCGCTTTTTCCGTGCCCGGGTCGGGATACGACATGGCTCGCATGCAGTCGCCGCCGATCATACAGACCAAGACCTCGGTCAAGGCCGCCATCTTTGTGGCTGTTGTGCTCATTGGCGCGGGTGGGGCCGGTTACGTGAAGCTGCAGAATGATACCCAGGCCATGATCGCGGCCAAGGACGCCACGATCAAGCGGGCCGAAGAATCGCGCATCCAGGCCACGGAAATGACCGCCAAGTGTGAGGTACAGTCGCGGAACAACCTGCGCCAGTGCGAGGACAGGCTGAAGGCAGCGATGGCGATGGCGCCAGCGGCGCCCGCCGCGGCCACGCCGAGCGCGCCGGTGGTGGAGAAGAAGCAGGAGAAGCCGGCGGCGGTGAAGGTGGCGGCGCGCACGCCCAGCCGCAAGGTCGCCGCCCCTCGGACCGCTCGTCGTGCCGCCCAGGACGAGCCTGCCGCCCCGCAGTCCGCCGATGTGCCGAACATCGCCAAGAAGAAGAAGCTGGACAACGATCCCCTGTCCGGGCTCAACAAGCTCTAGAGCACCGAACGGTTTGACTCCCGTCGTGAAATCGCGCATTTGCGTCGCGTCCCTGCGTTGCTCGTCGGTCAAATACGTCGAGTATTCTCCCTCCTCGCGCCTTGGGCCGCTC
>JADGRD010000433.1 GCA_017881285.1 Pseudomonadota bacterium
AATTGGGGATTCGCTCGGTGGCGGCCCCTGGTCCGGCCCCTGCCCCGCCTCGCTGCGCTCGGCACCCTCTCCCCGCGTTGCGGGGAGAGGGGCGGGGGCAGGCGGCGCGGCGGCGATGGGAGGCCCCTGCCCCGCGGGGGCAGGTGGGTGCGCGGGCGAGGGGCTGGCGAAGGTGCGAGGCAGCAGGACGAGGTCGATGACCGCCACATCGCCGATGCCCAGGGCGAGCAGCCCCACCGCCAGCACGAAACGCGCCGACGAAGCAGGATGAGATGTCGCACCGCCGGGTGGGTGCGCGGACCCCGGCCGGGTCATGATCGTCCCTAGGCCGAGGCGGCGATGGCCTTGCCCAGCTCCTGGCAGCGGCGCTTGACCTCGATGAATACCAGGCCGAGTTTGGCGTCCTTGGTGGTCAGAACCACCAGCACCGAGTCGGCGCCGACCGCGTTGAGCACCACGTAACCCTTCTCACTGCGCACGTAGACCTGCTCCATGGTCGAGGCCATGAGCTCGGAGGAGATGCGCTCGCCAACACCGAGCATGGCCGCCGCCATGCCGGACACCAGTTCCTCGTCTACCTCGCTCGGCAAGACCGACGCCACGATGAAACCGTCGATACTGACCACCGCGGCGCCGATGATGTCGGGCGAAGCCCCTCTGAGGCCGCGCAAGATGTCCTGCATTTTTTCCGTTCGAGAAGCCATGGTCCATTCCTCCTAGGTGTGGGTTAGCTGCGGATCTGGAACTTGACGGTGCACTGTCCGACGGTGCCGATGGTTGCGGACGTGTAGCTCTTGCCCGAAAACGCGCTCATGAGGCCGGCGAAGTATTCGTGGAACAGCTCGCACAGGTTGGCGCTGCCCGCGGGCTCACCCTGCGCCGCGACCACCTTGTGCATGGCGCACGCGGGGAAGGTCAGTGTCGCCGACTTCGCGTCGGTGTCGAGCTGGGCGTCGAACTCGAAGGCGTGCGCGAAACGCCGGCGCAAGCCCGCGAGAAGCTGGGCGAGCTCCGTGGTCTCGTACATCTCGGGCATGTGCGCGGCGGCCAGGTTGCCGGCCGAGCGGCCCACGGCGCGCTGCCCGCGCCCCATGATTTCCTTCAGCGCGTCGGAGAGCGCCTGCAAGCGCACGTGCGTGTCCTTGAGGGCCTCGTCGTAGTCGGCCTGACCAAGCTGCTCCATCGCGGGCACTTGCTGCAAGAAACGCGAAACGAGCGCCCGGTTGCTCTCCATGCGGTGGAAGGGCCGCTGCGTTTTCGCATCGGTCACGCTCAGACAGCGGGACGGGCACAGATACACACACGAGGTACAACCGATGCAGTCGTCCTGGCGCACGACCTTGGCGAGCTTCTTCGGCCCGTCCTCCTCGAACACGTCGGTCGGGCAGATCTCGACGCACAGACCGCAGTCGCGGCAACCAGCTTCTTCGATGTGAACCGTCGGCATGGCTTATCTCCTCGCGGTGCGCAGATTGCGGCCGTCTTGCCAGAGGCTTACCTCCAGCGGCATCTGCCCCACGCGGTGGGTGGAACAGGACAGGCACGGGTCGTAGCAACGAATGGCGAATTCCACGCCGTCGAGCAGCTCGCTGTCGCTCTTGCCGAGCAAGCTCGTGGCGGCGTCCTTGATGGTGGTGTTGATGCTGGCGATGTTGTGCTGGGTGGCGACCACGAAGTTGGCCGACACGATGAGCGCGTTGCCGTCTACGGTGTAGTCGTGGATAAGCACGCCACGCGGGGCCTCGACATGGGCCACCGCGTGCCGCTGCAGCGCCCC
Source organism: Pseudomonadota bacterium (assembly GCA_017881285.1). GTDB lineage: Bacteria > Myxococcota_A > Polyangia > Fen-1088 > Fen-1088 > Fen-1118. Next base: position 1,778 of record JADGRD010000433.1, read on the forward strand.
CGGAGCCGTACGCACCTCGGGCGAGAGGATGGCGGGGTCGTCGAGCATGGCCACGGCTTTCTCCGCGCAGTGGAGCAGCTCGACCAGACGGGCCCAGTGCCCGGCGACGACAAGTTTCGAGGGATTGCCACAGGCCGCCTTCCACTCCGCCAGGGCCGCATCGGCAAGCGGAGTGCCCGTGACCTCGGCGCAGTTCAGCCGCGCCAGCGGCCCTACGCGGTAGGGCTGGGTGCCGCCGCCGACCTTGAGCAGGACCTGCTTGCCGTAGCTGTGCGGCAGCGCCTCCTCGACCAGGTGTTGCGCGTAGTCGACGGAGTTGAAATCGAGCAGGACGCTGCCATCAGGCCTCCGCACGCGCAGCTTGCCATCGTAGAGATCGAGGGCGTTGCCTCGTAGGGTGCCCATGTCGTTGGCGGCCAGGGGCAGGCGCGCAAGCATCGCGGGATCCTTCTGCAGCGCCTTCTTGCCGGCATCCAGCACGACCTTGGCCAGCTCCAGCGCCTCGGCGGCGAGCGCCTTGAGGGTCGCGTGGCTCTCCTGGGTGAGCGCGCACGACATGCCGCCCGCGACCGCGGTCACCGGGTGCGTGCCCCGGCCGCCGACGATCTCGACCAGCATCTGCCCGATGCTGCGCAGGCGCAGGGCCTTCTTGGCCAGCTCGGGCGCGGCTTCGAGCAGGCCGATGAGGTTGCGCTTGCCCACCGGGCTGCCGACGCCGAGGAAGATGTCCGGCCCAGCCAGCGCGAAGAAGTGGATGGCGTGCGAGTGGATCATGCTGCCGCAGTTGAGAAGCTGGCGCAACAGCAGGGCGGCGGGCGGCGGCGGCGCCGAGAACATGGCGTCGAGCGCCTTGGCCGCCACCAGGTGGTGCGCGTGCGGGCAGGTGCCGCAGATGCGCGTGGTGATGGTCGGCATCAGCTCGGCCTGCATGCCCTGCAGGAAGCGCTCGAAACCGCGGAACTCGAGGACGTGCAGGGTGGCGGCGCCAATCTTGCCGTCGTCGCCGATGTCGATGTGGACCTGGGCGTGGCCCTCGATACGCGTGACCGGATCGATGGTGAGGGTGCGGCTCATCGGGCGGCTCCTTGCTGCGCGATCCAGCGCCTGAGCAGGAAGGTGGGTTTCTCGCGAAAGACGGGCGAGGCCATGGCGTAGGCGTAGTAGGTCTTGGCTTGCTTCTCGATCTCCGAGGTGATCTTGGCCTTGGGGATCTTGGTCATCATCGACATGCGCGTGGCGATCTCGGTGCGGATGTCGCGGTTGGGTTCGAGCACGATGGCTTCCGACGGGCCGCCGCAACCCGAGCAGGGCATGCCGCGCGTCGGGCAAGCGCCGCGGCAGCGGTCGAGCGTCGCGCTGCCCATGCACAGGATGCCTTGGGCGAGAAAGCAGGTCTCCTTCTCGATCGTCCCCTCGTGCACCCGGCGCAGGGCCGCGACCTCGGTGTGTTTCATGGCGCGGTCGCAATGGAAGCAGACGTTGTGCTCGCCGAACTCCGGCGGCTTGCCGTCGAGCACCGAACGCAGCGCTTCGAACACGTAGTAGGCGTGTGGCGGGCAGCCGGGCAAGTAGAGGTCCACCGTGATGGCCGCGTCGAGTGGCAACACGCCTTCCTCGAGGAGCTTGGGCACCCCCTGGTCCGGCACGAAGTGCGTGGACGTGGTGGGGTTCTTGACGAAGGCCGTCTCGGCCAAGTCGCTCTGCGCGTGGGCGTAGCCCGAGCCCTGCGGCCCGCCGTACACCCCGCAGGTGCCGTAGGCCAGGATGGCGTCACAGCTCGCGCGCATCTTCTTCGCGCACTCCACGTCGTGATGGGTGCGCAGGGCGCCGGTGACGATGCCGAGCTTGGCCTTGGGATAGTCCTTGACGTCCATCAAGATCGGCAGCCGGACGATGTCGATCTGCTCCAGCACCGCGAGCAGCCGCTCGTGCAGATCGACGATGGAGAGCTCGCAGCCCGAGCAACCGGAGAGCCATTCAAAGGAAACCTTGACCTTGGCCATGACGCCCTCCTAACCCGTGAGCAAGAGCTCTTTGAGACAGGCGTTTTCCCCGGCGTGCAGGATGTCCAGCTCGGCGCGCTTGCCGGTGAACTTCTGCACGTAGCCACAGAAGAAGCCATGGTTCATCATGCACAGCGATTGCTTCTGCTCGTGCCCGTAGCGGAAGAGCGCACAGCGGACCATGCAGTTGCGAAACACCAGCTTGACCGCCTGCTTGCCGTCCTTCTCGTAGATGAAGCTCGGCGCGGCGGCGGGCTTCCACACCTCGAATGGCCATTCGATGCCGCCGGCCTTCAAGGCCTCGCCCACCTTGGCGAGCGCGGCCATGAGATCGCTTTCTTGCTGGCCGGCGCCGCTCTTCAGGCCCACGGTGCGGCCCGCGCGAAAGGTCACGGTCTCGGCGCCGCGTCCGAGCACTTGCTCTAGCCCATGCGACAGCGAGGCCATCACGACCAAGAGGCCCTGCAATTCGTCTCTGCTTTCGGTCACACTCATACCGTCTCCTAGTGTTTGTTGATGGGAACCCTGGGAGGGTTCCCATGCCCTCCCGCGATGGTTCGCGCCGAGCAAAGCTCGGCGGCTTCCCACGCGATTGTTGATGGGAACCCTGGGAGGGTTCCCATGCCCTCCCGCGATGGTTCGCGCC
>JADGRD010000434.1 GCA_017881285.1 Pseudomonadota bacterium
CTTCACCGTGTTCTCGCCCTTGACGCCCGACATCGCCTCTTCGACGTTGTCGGAGATGACCTGCGAGAAGCTGAACACGACGCCGGGGAACGCGGCGGAGAGATCGGCCTGTATCTCCGCGGTCATGGAATCCTTGGTGACGCCCTTGCGCCACTTGCTCGCCGGCAAAAGCGGCGCGAGCAGCTCGATGTTGTAGAAGCCGGACACGTCGGTGCCGTCGTCGGGGCGCCCGAGCTGCGAAATGACGGTCTGGATTTCCGGCCGCCGCTGCGCTGCACGCGTGCATGCGACGCCTTCCTCGGTGGAGCAGCCACGCACGATCGAGCGCATGCGACCCACGTAGCGCGCGGATTGCTCCAGGGAAATCGAGATGGGCAGGGTGGCGCGGATCCAGAAATTGCCCTCCTCCAGCTTGGGCATGAACTCGCGGCCCAGGAAGGCGGAGGCGACCAGCGCCGCGACGACGGGAGCCACGCCGAGGAAGATCGCGAGCTTGGGCCGGTGCAACGAGAAGGCGAAGATCGGCCGGTAGAGCCGGCCGATGAGGCGCATGGGCAGGCTCTCCTTCTCGTGCTCGCCGGAGCTTGTCGGCAGGATCCGTGAGGCCAGCACCGGGGTCAACGTCAGCGAGAGCAAGATGGAACCGCCGATGGCGAAGGCATAGGTCTGCGCCATGGGCGACATGATGACCCCCGCCACGCCGGTCAAGGTGAAGAGGGGTATGAAGGCCACCGCGATGATGAGGGCCGACGAGAACATGGGCGGCCCCACCTCGCGGGCCGCCGCGACGATGCGCTCGAAGGCGGTGCCGCCCTTGCGCGCGAAGTTGCGGAAGATGGACTCCATCATGATCACCGTGGAATCGACCACGATGCCGAAGTCCACGGCCCCGAGGGAGATGAGGTTCGCGGCGGTTCCGCTCGCGACCATGCCCGTGAAGGCGAAGAGCAAGGCGAGCGGCAGGTTGATGGCGGTGATGAGCGCCGCGCGAGCGCTGCCGAGGAAGAGCCACAGCACCAGCGACACCAGGATCATCCCGATGAGAAGATTCTCCATCACGGTGTGCGTGGTCAGCTTGACCAGGTCGGCGCGGTCGTAGACCGGTTCGAGGTCCATGCCGGGCGGCAGCACGCGATTGCCGCGGATGATGTCCACGCGCTCGTGGATGCCCTGGATGGTCTGCAAGGAATCCCCGCCGTAGCGCATGAGCACGACGCCTTCGACCAGGTCGGGGTCGTCATCCTGCCCCACGATGCCCAGGCGGGGAGCGGCGCCGACGCTCACGGTGGCCACGTCGCGCACGCGGACGGGAACGCCCTTGGCCTCGGCAATGGTGATGTCGCCGATATCCTGCACCGAGCGGATGAGCCCGATGCCGCGCACGTCGAAGGATTGTTCGCCGAGGGCAAGTCGCTGCCCGCCCACGTTCTGATTGCCGTTGGCGATGGCGGCTTGCAATTGCGCGAGGGCCACGTTGCGGCCGCGCAAGCGGTAGGGATCGACCTCGACCTGGTACTGCTTGGTCAGGCCGCCGAAACCGACCACGTCGATGACGCCCGGCACCTGGCGGAACTGCTTTTCCAGAATCCAGTCCTGCGCGGTCTTGAGGTCGGTCAGGGTGTAGCCCTTGCCCACGAGCTTGTAGCGGTAGAGCTCCCCGATGGCGCTCCACGGGGAGAGGGCCGGGGTCACGTTCGTCGGCAGATTGATGAAGCCGAGATTGTTGATGACCCGCTGCTGGGCTTTCTCGTAGCTGGTCTCCCAGCCGAAGTAGCACTTCACGTCGGCCAGGCCGAAGAGCGACTGCGAGCGGATGTGGTGCAAGCCCGGCATACCCACCAGGCCGGTTTCGAGCGGGATGGAGACGTAGCGTTCCACCTCCTCGGCGCTCCAGCCCTGCGGTTGCGCGATGATCTCGATCATGGGCGCCACCGGGTTCGGATACGCCTCGATGTCGAGCTGCAGGTACGAGTGCACACCCACGCCGACGAGGAAGAGCGCCACGATCGCCACGATGAGGGGCGCGCGCACGGCCGCTGCGACGAGCTTCGCAATCATGGGTCAGAGCATTCCAGAAAGGAGAATGGCCCCGGAGGTGACCACCCGCTCTCCCGCCGAGATCCCGCGAACCACCGGCAGGTACTCTCCGCCCAGCTCTTCGTTGACCGCCACCGGCCGGCGCTCGAAGCGCAGACGGCCGTCCGGGGCTCGGCCCAGGTCGATGAAGGCCATGGTCTGGTCACCCAAGTGCAGGATCGCGCTGCGTGGCAGCGCGAGGGCGCGTTGCCGTTCCACCGCCAGGGCGGCGGTGGCGTACATCTCGGGCTTCAGCGCGCGGTCCTCGTTGGCGAGCTTGCAGCGGACCTTGGCCGTGCGGGTGGCCGGATCCAGGGCGTCCGACACCCAGTCCGCCACGCCCTTGAACACGCGAGCGGGATAGGCCACGACTTTCACCAGGCATTCGGTGCCCTGCTTGACCCGGCCGAGATCCATCTCGAAGACATCGGCCATCACCCACACCGTGTCGAGCTCGCCGATGGTGAAGAGCTCGACCACGGTGCCGCCGGTGTACTGGCCCTGCACTTCCGTACCCGGGTTGACGTTGCGGGCGATGACCTCGCCGCCAATCGGCGCGCGCAAGGTGTAGCTTTGACCGCCGAGGTTCGCGCCGCCAGCGCGCAGGAGTTGGGCCTTCTTGCTCGCCCGTTGCAGCTCCGCCTTGGCCTTCGAGAAGTTGCCCTGGGCGGCCTCCAGGTCGCGCTGCGAGCCGGCGTGTACGTCGAAGAGCTCCTTCTGGCGCTTCCATTCCTTCTCGGCGGAAATGAAGTCGGCGTGCGCCTTCTCCACGTCCGAGAAGGCGCTGCCCACGTCCGGGGAATCGATGACCGCCAGGGTGTCGCCCTTCTTCACCCGCTGCCCAGGTTGAGCCTCGATGCGCACCACTCGCCCGGTTACCGGGCTCATGACGTGCGCCACCTTCAGGTCGTCGAAGGTCACGCGGCCGCTCGTGACTACCAGGCCACCCACTGGTTGCGCGACCAACGGTTCGACCACCAACTTGGCCGCCGTCACCTGGTCCTGCCACAACCAGACTTCGCTCGCCGGGGGATCGGCCGACCGCGGCCGCGTCCGCCCGTGGTCGCAACCCGCGACGGTGCCGAGCAACGCCAGCGCAAAGAAGACGAACGGCCGGTTTCTCATGGGCTCACCTCCGTGCCCACCGCCTGACCGATGAGCACCACGGCCTGCCAGTAGTCCGACAAGTCGCCTTCGTAATCCAGCTTGGTGGAAATCAGGATGCGCTGGGCGTCCAGGTATTCGAGGAGCGAGGCCGCGCCTTTTTGGTACTGGAGCTGCACTAGATCGCGCGTGTGCTTGGCGTGTTCTAGGAGCTCGCGTTCGGCGCGCTCGACGCGACCCTTGGCCGACTTGAACTGGGTGAATGCGGTCTGGACGTCGTTGAGAACCTGCGCCTCGGTCTTCGCCAGATCGGCCTTCTGCGTCGTCAGATCCGCCCTGGCCTTGACGACCTCTCCCTGGTAGCGGTTGAAGATGGGTGGGGTCAGGGTCAGGCCGAAGCTGAAGGTCGGGGGATTGATGGCGCTGGAATAGCTGCCTTGCCCGCTCACCCCCGCGGACATCTCGATATCCGGGAAACGCAGGCGCTGACTGGAACGGACGGAGGCCTCCGCCCGGTCACGGTTGATCTTCGCGCCGGCTAGATCGGGCCGTTGCTTGTGCGCGACCTCCAGCAAGGAATCCACCGTCGCGCCCTGGAGGACCGAAGGAACGAGGTAGCCGGGAAGCTCCGGATCGACTTCAAAGACCGGCACCCGCCCGCGGGCGCCGAGCATGAACGCAAGCTGCGCCTTGGCCACGCTGAGATCCCGATCCGAACGCTCGACCTGCTGATCGGCGGTGAGCTTCTCGGTTTCGACCTTGAGCACATCGACCTCTGAAATCGAGCCGGCCTGGTAGCGCGCGCGAATCAGCTCAGCCAGGCGCCCCAGCGTTTCCTGGGCTTCCTTCTGCGTGGACAGCGCCTGCCGCGCCGAAACGGCCTGCAAGTAGGCCTGGCGCAGCAGACCTTCGAGTGTGCGCCGGGCGTCAGCCTCGCCCTTGCGCGCGACCTCGAGGGCGAGGTTCGCCGTGTGCATGCGCAAGCCGCGCTTGCCGGAGATGGAATCGAAGACCGCGGAGCTGTCAGAGATCCCGACGCTCCAAGCCAACGCCGAGCAGTCCACGCCCGACGAGTTAGAGCAGGCGAAGGAACGCCCAAGCCCACCCGACAACGACGGGTTGGGCGCGGCGCCAGCCAGCAGGGTGTCCCCGCGCGCGGCCTCCACTGCGGCCTCGGCCAGGATGAGATCCAGGCCGTGCTCGCGGAACAGGCGAAGCGCGTCCGGCAGATGGAGCTGGGCGGGA
>JADGRD010000034.1 GCA_017881285.1 Pseudomonadota bacterium
GGGGCAGCAGCCGCGCCATGCGCTGATTCCACGTCGCGGCGTCCACGCGGTCGCCCACGGAAATGAAGAGGCCCCCGCCCGCTGCGACGAAGCGCTCGAGCGCGGCGGCGAGCGGCGGCGCCGGTTCGGCGACGTTGAGCAAGGCGACGACGGTGTAGGCGCCAAGTCCCTCGGCGGACACGTCGTCGGCCAGCTTGCTCGTCACCAGCGCGCCCGGGATGCCGCTTTTCAAGGCCGTCTCGAAGAAGAAGGTTTCGTCCTCGTTGCGAATGGTGCGCGGATCGCCGTTCACCGCCAGGACGCGCAGGGTGCGCGCCATTTCGACGTGCAGCGCGCGCCGATCGTCGAGCGGGAAGGCGTCCGCGTCGATCTGGACGACGATGTCGTGCGAGCCGCCGCTCTCGCCGGAGAAGGCGTGCAGAAAACGCTTGCGGGCGTGGCCCGAGGCGGGCAGCTCGACCGTGCCCTGGGCCACGGCGGCACCGTCCACCCGCATGGTCACGCCCAGGGCGGGCGCCGCCTGCTTGCCGTAGTCGGCGATCTCCACGGTGACCGCGATGCCGCCCGGGCCCGCCTCGGCGGAGGGTTCCACGCGGGCGTCGACGATGGCCCGGTTGGACAGCGGCGCCCCACCCGTAACGTCGTCGATGATGACCTCGGGCGCGGCGGCGGGCAGGCCGGCGCCGTCCTCCCAGCCGGTAGCTTGCAGATCGGTGAAGAGGTAGACGCGGCGGTGGGCGCGGCTCGAGCCCGCGAGGATGAGGGCGGCCTGGCGCATGGCCGTGGTGAAGTCCGCCGGCCGTGCGGAGCAGGTCGTGCCTTCGATAGCCTCGATCACGCGCGCCCGCTCGGGCTCGAGCTCGCCGATGCGCGGGGGAGCCCCGACGGAGGCGAGTAGAAAGGCCAGCTCGGAATCCGACGGGAACTGGCGCGCCAGCGCCAGGGCCCGCGCCTTGGCCCGTCCAAAGTACGTGCCGACCCCGCTCCGGCGCTGCATGCTGGCCGAGTCGTCGAGGATGATCACGGCGGCCTGGGCGTCGAGCGAGATGACGGGGAGATCGGTCGCCCCCTCGGAAAAAGGCCGCGAGAAGATGAAGGGCAGGCTGGCCGCGGCGGTGGTGCGCGCGACGAGGAGCAGGATCTCGCGCAGGCGCTTGCGCGCGTGCACCCGGCGCTCGGAGCGCAAGAGCAACTGCATGGCGGCGAAGCGGACCGGCAGGGCGCGCCGCTTGCCCACGCGATGGATGAGGTAGGGCAGGGCCGCAGCGGCGAGTCCGAGCAGAAGGGCAGGCGCGACGAAGTGCACGGCGGCTACGGCCTCCCCGCGCGCTCGGCGAGAAAGGGGTAGAGGATCTCGGCGGGCGGGGCGTCGGTCCGGGCGAAACGGTATTCCACCCGCGCCTCGATTCCGAGGGTCTGCCAACGCTGCCGGAACGTGGCCGATTCCTCGCGGAAGGCCGAGGCCAGGTCACGTGCCTCGGCGAGCAGGGTCCGCCCATCGCCGGGCTCCATGCCCTCGAAGAACATCAAGTCCTGGAAGGGCAGATCGACCTCGTCGGGATCGAGGATGTGGAAGAGCGCCACGTCGTGGCCGCGGCGAGGTAGGTCGCGTATTCCAGCTTCGAGACGGAGGCGCGGCGGTAGCCCATGGACGCCGAGGTGTCGAGCACGAGGAGCATGCGCATCTCGGTTTCGTCCTCGAAGCGCTTGATGGCGTAGCGATCGGTGCGCGCCACCGCCTTCCAGTCGATGCGGCGGACGTCGTCGCCGGGTGCGTATTCCTTGTGCTCGGTGAATTCCAGCGAGGTGCCGGGGTGCAGGTTGCGGTGCGCGCCGGCGAGCGCGCCCTCGACGATGGTGCGGGCGCGCAGGGCGAACGAGGCGAGCTTGGCCAGATCCACCGGCGCGAGCAGGCCCAGGTGACGGTCGGGCGTGGAGGAGGGCACGTCGACGCCTGGGGTGGACACGGTGGCGCCTAGCTCGGAATAGATTCGACGATGGATGCGACGAGATCGCTGGCGCGCACGCCGTCGGCCTCGGCGTGGAAGTTGCGAACGACGCGGTGGACGAGCACGGGCGCCGCCAGCTGGCGGATGTCCTCGATGGCCACGGCGTAGCGGCCGTCGAGAACGGCGCGCGCCTTGGCGGCCAGGACGAGGTGTTGCGAGGCGCGCGGACCGGCGCCCCACGACACGTACTTGCGCACCTCCGCGGTCGCCTCCGGGCCGGGGCGCGTGCCGCGGCAGATGGCCACCGCGTGGGCGAGCACGTGCTCGGCGACGGGCACGCGCAGGACGAGGTTCTGCAATTCGACGATGCGCGCGGGGCTCAGGATCTTGCGCAGGGGCTGGCCGCGCACGGCGGTGGTCTGGGCCGCGATGCGGACTTCCTCGGCCGCGCTGGGGTAGCCGACGTCGATCTGGAACATGAAGCGATCGAGCTGGGCCTCGGGCAGGGGGTAGGTGCCTTCCTGCTCGATGGGGTTCTGCGTGGCGAAGACCAGAAAGGGCAGCGGCAGGTCGTAGGTGTTGCCCCCGGCCGAGACGCGGTACTCCTGCATGGATTGCAGGAGCGCGGCCTGCGTCTTGGGCGGGGTACGGTTGATCTCGTCGGCGAGCAGGACGTTGGTGAAAATGGGGCCGCGCACGAAGCGGAACACGCGGCGGCCGCTCGTGCGATCCTCCTCGAGCACGTCGGAGCCGGTGATGTCCGACGGCATCATGTCGGGCGTGAACTGGATGCGGCCGAAGGACAAATCGAGGGTGTCGGCTAGCGTGTGGATGAGCAGGGTCTTGGCTAGGCCGGGCACGCCGACGAAGAGGCCGTGGCCGCGGGCGAAGAGCGCGATGAGCAGGTGCTCGATGACCTCGTGCTGGCCGACGATGCGCTTGCCGATCTCGCTTGTGAGCTGGCCGTGCGCCTCGGCCAGCTCACGCACCATCGCGACGTCGCGGCCCGACGCCTCGCTGGTCGCGGGGGGCGCGGCGGCGGGCAAACTTGGCAGGGGCATGGGCTCGGGCATCGCGCACAGGATGCCACGGCGGCGATAAGTCAGCAAAGCCGCATGCAGGAATCATCCACAGAGACACGGAGGGCAGCGGGGCCGGAAAGGGACAGGTTCGGAGCTTGCTCCGCACGACACCTGGTTTCCGACTACTTCGTATCGCCGTGGAACTCCTCCCGCGAAAGCACGACGTAGTTGGGTCGGCCCTTCGAGTTCTCGAAGGTTCGCCACAGATAGCCACCCAGCACGCCGAGGCCGAAGCAATTGAGCCCGCCAAAGAAGACGATCAACGTTGCCGTGGCGGCGTAACCCGGCACCGGAATCGAGAGGAACAACTTGGAGATGACCACGAGGCTCCCGAACAGCACGCTGGTGACGATGCCGAGAACGCCCGCGGCTAGCAAGAAGCGGATAGGGAGATCCGTGAAGGCAAAGAGACTGTCGGAGAGGTAGCGCAGCTTCTTCGCCAGCGACCAGGCCGATCGGCCGCGCGCGCGGGCCCGGCGCTGATAGGGGACCATGGCCCGGCGGAACCCGATCCAGAAGAGCAGCCCGACGAGCGAGCTGTTGGTTTCGCGCAAGGCCAGAATTTGCCGACGCACCTTGCGGTTGCCGCCAAAGACATCGACGCCTCCCGAGGGAATGCCCTTCTGGACCACGCGACGGTACACGCCCCAAAACAGGCGCGAGCCGATGCGTGCAAACAGCGGATCCGCCCGTGCCGTCCGCTGTCCGATCACGATGTCGGCCTCGTCCGCGGCCAGGACTCGGTCGAAGTTCACCACCAGCTCGACCGGCTCCTGCAGATCGGCCGCCATCACCGCGAAGCGCTCGCCCCGGGCCGCGGCGATGCCGGCGCGAATGGCGGCAAAGGCGCCGAAGTTGCGGGACAGGCAGATGAGCTGCGAGCGAAAGCGCTCCTGCGGGAGGAGATTCCGCAGCTGCAGCCAGCTGTCGTCCGGACTGCCGTCGACCACGAAGACCACCTCGAGTTCCTTGTCCGCGAGCTGGCCGGGCAGCATGCGCAGGGCCTCGAGCAGGGGTCCTATGTTGGACGCGTTTCTGTAGACGGGAATCACCAGTGACAGCATGCCCACACCGAGCTCGCGTTGATGTCCGGAAGATACCCGAGGTTGCCGTCGGGCCGTAAAAAAACGGACGGCGTCGCCTGAGCGTGGACCGCGGTCCCCGAACCCCTCATCCGAAAATACTGTGCACGCCGCCGCCCTCCTAGTAGAACTCGTTCGCGTGAGGTCTCACGACCAGCGGCCGCAAGCCATCGGACGATCCGTCGAGCATCGGCACCGCGAGCGATTCGTTTCACGGCAGCGCATCGGGGTGGCGCCGTCCTCTGCTGTCCATCTTCCGGCAGAACGGACGTGGCCGACGATCGAGGCCCGTGGCCGGCAGACGGGAAACGCCGGAGGTTCTACGTGACCACCCTGCTTCGCCGGTTGCGTGGCGCCCTGGCGCGTCTGCCGCTGGCCAGGCATCTCGGCCCGCTCGCGGCCCTTTCCCTTTTACACGTTGCGGTGATGGAGCGAGGGTTGCGCGGCACCGGCGGGATCCCGAACCTGTCGATCCCCTATGACTTCTACGATTCGTACGCTCGCTTTCTCATGTTCATCAGCGACAGCCTACGGGCGGGAGCCCTGCCCATCTGGTTCCCCTACGGGCACGCCGGCACGCCCTTCCTGGTCAACCCGCAGTCCCAGATGTGGTCGCCAGTCACCTGGATCGTCTCGCTGCTCTTCGGGTACGATCCCCTGACGGCGCAGCGACAGGAGTTGCTCATGCTCCTGTTCGGCTCTTTCGGCGCCTACTTTCTCGCCCACAGTCTGTGGGGCCGCCGCGCCTCCGCGCTGTTCGCCGCGATCGCCTTCAACTTCACCAGTGCGCGGTTGTGCAACGCCCAGCATCTGGACATCATCAATGCCTTCTCCATCTTTCCGTGGGTCTTGCTGGCCATCAAGCAGGTCGCCCAGGGCGAGCCATGGGCGAGTCCACTGCTCGGGATGGCCCTGGGCCTGCTGCTGGTCTGCGGCTATCCGGGCATCGTGTTGCTCAGCCCGCTCTGGTTCACGGGCTGGGCGGTCTGGCTGCTCGTCGTCGAGTGCCCGGACCGGGTAAGTCGAAAACGCTTCCTCCTGGGTCTCTGCCCCGCGCTCCTCATCGGCGTCGGGACTTCCGCGGGCTACTGGCTGCCCATTGCCACCAACCTCGGCGCATTCACGCGCAGTGACCCATTGACCACGGATGCAGCGCTGATCCAGAGCCTCTCACCATCGGACATCTGGCATCTGGTCTACGGCTCGTCGACCCGGCTGAGCGCGGACGCCTACACCACGGACATCTCGATGCGCGGGCTGTACTTTGGCATCGTGGCCCTAGCCCTGGCCCTCTACGCCGTCCTCTTCCGTCGCTGCCGCGCGACCACGGCTCTGGGCGTCGGATTCCTGCTGGCTCTGCTGATGAGTCTCGGCAAGTTCTCCTTTCCCCGCCTGGCCCTGCACGACTACATTTCCGCGCTCAATCTATCGCGCTTTCCCGCCGGCGACAGTCGCGCCGTGGCCGCACTGGCGGGCAGTTTGCTGGCGGGCGGCGGGCTGGCTTTCCTGGGCGAGGACCCGCACGGCCGGCGCCGGCTGCTGCGCATTCTCGCCGGGTTCGCTCTCCTGGTGCTGGTCGGGATGGTGTGGCTGAAGAACGTGATCTTCCCCGGCGCCTCGCCGGGATCCCTAGCCGATTACTTCGGGAATACCATTCACGTGGAGTTGTTCGTGCTGGTGATTGCGCTCGTCGCAGTCGTCCGGTTCATCCGGCCCCAGGCCATGGCTGCGTCTTTGCTCCTGGTTGCCGCTCTCGATTCCGGCACGCACACGAACACCGACATGAGTCTCTTCGCCGTGACCACCGACGCTCGCGTCACGCGACTCCGGGAAATTCGCAGCAAGACCTTCGACCCCGCGAAGGCCCTGCTGCCACGCATCGACGCCAAGTCCATTGAAGACGTGGGCTCCAACGATGCGTACGTGAACAAGAGCTTCTACCTGCCATCCTACACGCCCTTCCGGCTGAAGCGTCTGGATGGGCTGCTGGCGAGAGGATTCCGCCCGTTTCTCTTGACCGGACAGCGGGTGGTCGGCTTCGTCGCGGGCTCGCCGCCGGAGGACGGCAATCTCTTCGCACAGAGCGCCGCCAAGGTCGATTTTCAGATCCCGAGCTACCTGCCGAGTCGCGTGGAGTATGTGGTGAACCTGCCTGTTCGCACGCTCCTCGTCTTTAACGAGGTGTACTTTCCCGGATGGCGCGCTCGCGTGGATGGAAAGTCGGTAGGCCCCATGGCAGAAGTAGCCGGCGGGCTGCGCGCGCTGACGGTGGAGGCCGGGCGCCACACCATCGTGACCCGCTTCCTGCCTGCGGTGTTCTGGATCGGACTGACGATCACCTTGCTGTCCTGGATTCTGGCCCTCGCCTGGCTGGTGCGCGCCCTGATTCGCGCGCGCAAGCGACCAGCCGCCGTCGCCCCCGCTGCCGCCTAGACGGGCGCCAGGGCGTGGGCTAAGTTACCCGCATGCGACCGGACGGCAGGGTGCTGCTCAACGATTTTTCCCGTCTATGGGCGGAGATCGGCGAGGACGTGCTGCACGCTGTAGCCGAGGTTGGGGCAAGCGGGCACTACATCCTTGGCCCCCAGGTCGCCGCGTTCGAATCCTCGCTGGCCGCGCTCGCCGGCCTGCCGGGCGCCGTCGGATGCGGAAGCGGCCTCGACGCCATCGAGATCGGGTTGCGTGCCCTCGACATGCCCGCCGGCGCCAAGGTCTTGACCACGCCGCTGTCCGCGTTCGCTACCACCCTGGCCATCGTCCGGGCCGGGGGGATCCCGGTCTTCGTGGACGTGGACGCGCAGGGTCTGCTCGATCTCGACCAGGCCCAGCAGGAGCTCGCGCGGGATGCGAGCATCAAGTTCATGGTTCCGGTAGACCTCTACGGCTTCCCCATCTCGCCCGGGGCGCTTGCCGCCATGGGCGAACGCTTCGGAGTCGCCGTCGTCGAGGATTGCGCGCAGGCGATTCTCGCCGAGCATTCCGCTGCCAAGGTCGGAACCGCCGGCGCCGGGGCGGCCTTCAGTTTCTATCCCACCAAGAACCTCGGGGCGCTGGGTGACGGCGGCGCATTCCTGGCGAAGTCGCCCGCCGTGATCGAGCGCGCACGCGTGCTGCGAGACTACGGCCAGACCGAGCGCTACGTTCACGCGCGACTGGGCCTCAACAGCCGCCTGGACGAGCTGCACGCGGCGGTGATGTCCCGGGCGCAGCTGCCGCGCCTGCGGGCGTGGACCGAGCGCCGCCGCCAGATCGCGCAGCGATACCTTCATGGCCTGGCCGGGAGTGCCGTGCAGACGCTGCCCGTTGAGGATGGCAGCGCGCCGGTCTGGCATCTCTTTCCGGTGCTGGCCCCGCTCGGGCGGCGCGAGGAACTGCGGGGGTTTCTCGCTGCGCGCGCCGTGCAGACGGGCGTCCACTATCCCTTCGTCATCCCGTCGCAGAAGGCGCTCGCCGGTGTGCCGTTTGCCTGTCCGAGGAAGCTCGCCAACGCCGAGGCCTTCGCTGCGCGCGAGGTGTCCCTGCCCATCCATCCCTTCCTGACCGATGGCGAGGTCGATCGCGTGATCGACGCCGTCAGCGCCTGGGATCCAGGCGGCGGAAAGCGAACATGAGCAACTACTTCTGTCATCCCAGCGGGTTGTGCGAAAGCACGCAGGTCGGGGACGGGACACGCATCTGGGCCTTTGCCCACGTGCTGCCCGGTGCCCGCATTGGCCGCGACTGCAACATCTGCGACGGCGTCTTCGTCGAGAACGACGTCGTGATCGGCGACCGGGTCACCATCAAGTGCGGCGTGCAGTTGTGGGATGGCCTGCGCATCGAGGACGATGCCTTCGTCGGACCCAACGCCACCTTCACGAACGATAGGTTCCCGCGCAGCCGCCAGCATCTCGAGCAGTATCCGGAGACTCGGGTACGCAGTGGCGCCTCGATCGGCGCCAACGCGACCATCCTGCCCGGACTCACCATCGGTACGGAGGCCATGGTAGGGGCCGGAGCGGTCGTCACGCGTTCCGTGCCTGCGTACGCGGTGGCGGTGGGCAATCCCGCCCGCGTGGTCCGCTACTGTGGCGCCGGTGCCGCGGCCCCGGCCGAGACGGCCCCCGGCACGCAAGGGCACCCTGTCTCGGTGGCTGGGGTGCGGGAGTTCCAGGTCCGCGTGGTCACCGATCCGCGGGGCAACCTCACGGCATGGCAGAGCGGCGACGGTCTGCCGTTCGCGCCGAACCGGATCTTCTTCGTCTTCCAGGTACCCTCGAAAGAGCTGCGGGGCGAGCACGCCCATCGCGTGTGCGAGCAGTTCCTGGTCTGCGTCCACGGCTCCGTGCATGTGGTGTGCGACGACGGGACCATCCGCCAGGAGTTCGTGCTCGATTCCCCCGGGCACGGCCTCTACATCCCTCCCATGGTGTGGGCCACGGAGTACAACTACACCCCCGACGCCGTCCTCATGGTCGGCGCGTCCCACGCCTACGACGCCGGCGAGTACATGCGCGACTACGATCTGTTCCTGCGGGAAAAGGGCAGCGCACGCTAGCCCAGGCAACGCGCGCGGGGGTCGGGCCAGCTTCCCCCGCCGGCCTCGCGTCAGGCGCGCCCCTTGCGCCACAGGATCTCGGCGCGGCCGTCGCGGATCAGGCCGGGCAGGCGGGCCACGCGGGCGAAGCCCAGCTTCCGGTAGAAACGCGCCGCCGGCCGGTTGGCGCTGTCCGAGGAAACCCAGAGCCAGCGCTTCTTGGGGAATGCCATCTTCTCAGTGCGCGCCATGAGGGCGTGACCGATGCCCCTACCGGCGGCCTCCGGGCGGACGGCCAAGAGCGCGACGAACATGCCAAGCAGGAAGTCGGGCTGGAAGACGAGGATGCCGAGCACCTCGCCTTTCTCCTCGGCGACGAGCGCGCGGCCCGTCTGGGCCATGCGGCGAAGGTAGCGGCCGAGGGTCTTGCCCTGGTAGCCGAGTGAGCGCCATGGTTCCATGGCCACGATCCATGCGGACTGCCGCCCGGCGAGCGCAGGTTCAGGTCGGCGGATTCGCAGGTTCCCCTCCTTGGCTCTGCGGTTCCGGCGCGGGCTCCGCGTTCTGCTGTTCCGGCGCGGGCGGCCGGTTGCGCTTGTGGAAGCCGAGGCGCGACGGCTTGGCCGGCTCGGCCGTGGCGTCGGGCAGGGCGAGAAGCTGCGACACGGTCACGAAGCGAAACCCCTTGCCGCGCAATCCCGCGATGATGTCGGGCAGCGCTTTCTTGGTGTAGGGCTCGCGCCGGTTGATGTGGAAGATGATGATGGCCCCCGGTTTGGTCTCATCGAGCACGGTCTGCACCATGCGCGCGGGCGGAACGTGCCCGCCGACGTCGCCAGAGACCACGGTCCAGGTGACCACGGGCAGGTTCTCGTCTCTCGCCGCGCGCAGCACCTTGGCGTTCCACGCCCCGGCCGGAGGTCGCAGGGAAAGTGGCCGCCGCCCGAGCTTCTTCTCCAGAACCTTGTTCGTGTTCCGGATCTGCCAGCGCAGGCGCTCCTTGCGCACGAGGGTCAGGCGCGGGTGCGAGTAGCTGTGGTTGCCCAGCTCGATGAGGGGCGCGTCGGCAATGGCCCTGGCCGCGGTCGGATGCTTCTCCACCCAACGGCCGGACAGATAGAAGGTCGCGGGAACCTGCGTGGCCGCCAGGATCTCGAAGACCTTGCGGTCGAATCCGTTGGGCTGTTTCAGGGTCGCGCAGGCGTCGAAGGTCAGGGCCACCACGGGCTCGCTGGTGGTGACGCCGCGGATGGCGAAGGTGGGGATGGACGGCGCGCCCCCGTCGGGGATGGACGGCGCCCCTCCGTCGGCCGCGAAAAGCAGCAGCGCCAGGGTGGAGAGCGCCACCATCAGACCGGCAACTCCAGATCCATGAGCAGGGCGTCCTCGCCGTTGTTCGCGTAATACCGCGGACGAATCCCCACCTCGCGGAAACCAAACTTCCGGTAGAGGGCCGCGGCCGCCTGGTTGCTCACCCGAACCTCGAGCGAGATCACGCGCGCCTTGCCCCGCGCCGCCTCGTCGAGGATGTGGCGCAGCAGGCGCGCCGCGTGCCCGCGCCGGCGTTCTTCGGGGTGGACCGCCACGTTGAGGATGTGCAGCTCGTCCGCGACCAGCCAGTAGTTGCAGAAGGCCACCACGCGGCCGCTTGGTCCGTGGCGCAGGATTTCGAGCCGGGCCCAGGGGCGGGCCAGCTCGTCGGCGAACGCCGCTCGCGCCCATGGCACGGGAAACGAAAGCCGCTCGATCGCCTCGACCGCGTCGAGGTCAGCCTCGGTGCTGCTCGCGAGAATGGTGTCGTTGGCCGGCTCTGCGTCTTGCAAGCGAAATCCTGGGAAATGCGCCTAGGAATCCTAGCGCGAACCGGCCGCGGCGTCGTGTTTTGCCACCCCGATGGCGTGGGCGATGCGCGACCAGAGAGCGTCCACCCCTTCGCTGGTCACGCCGGAAATCAGGGACACCGATGCCCCGGCCGTCGCTCCTTCCTTGCGTACGCGCTCGCGCAGGATGCCGCGCTCGGAGGCGCGCAGCTTGTCCGCCTTGGTGATGACCAGGTGACAGGGCACGTGCACGACCTGCAACCACTCCATGAGCTGCAATTCCTCGGCCCCCAGATCGCGGCGGGCGTCCACCAGCACGAGCACGAGTTTGAGCGCCTCCCGCCGCCTGACGTAGCCCTCGACCAGGACTTGCCAGGCGCGGCGCTCGGCGTGGGAAACCTGCGCGTAGCCGTAGCCGGGCAGATCCACAAGGCGCAGGCGCTGCCGGTCTTCCGCGCCATCGCGCCAGCGCAGTTCGAGGTCGAAGAGCACCAGCCCGCGCGTGCGTCCCGGCGTCTTCGACACGCGGGCGAGGCCGCGCCGCCCCGCCATGCGGTTGAGCAGGGTGGACTTGCCCACGTTGGAGCGCCCGGCGATGGCCACCTCGGACGGGCCCGCGGGCGGCATCTGCGCGATGTCGCGTGCCTCCGCGACGAATGCGGCATCGAGGACAGTGACCGGCGGAACCTCCAACATGACCTGCACAGTGTACGCGGATCCCGGTAGACTGCCGCAAACCATGGTGAAGCTTGTCGGCCTGACCGGCGGGATCGGTTCGGGAAAATCCACGGTGGCCGGGATCCTCCGCGGGCAAGGGATCCCGGTCATCGACGCCGACGTGATCGCGCGGGAGGTGGTCGAGCCTGGCCGGCCGGCCCATGCCGAGATCGCGCGCGCCTGGCCCGAGGTCATCGCCCGCGACGGACGCATCGACCGCAAGCAGCTGGGGGCCATCGTCTTCGCCGACCCGGAGAGCAAGGCGCGACTCGAGGCCATCACCCATCCCCGGATTCGCGAGCGGGTCGCCGCCGAGGTCGCGGCCCTGGACGCCGCCGGGCACCGCTTAGCCGTGTTCGAGGCAGCGCTCCTGGTCGAGACCGGCATGCACCGGGAGCTCGATGGCCTAGTGGTGGTCGTCGCGAGCGAGGAGGCGCAGATGGTCCGGGTGATGGCGCGCGATGCCTGTTCGCGCGAAAGCGCGCTGGCGCGTCTCCGTGCCCAGCATCCCCTGGCCGAAAAGGTGCGCGTGGCTGACCACGTGGTCGAGAACAGCGGCAGCCTCGAGACCACGCGCGCACAGGTGCTGGAGGTCCTGAAAGCCATCGGTCCCTAAGCTGGACCGGCCGCCAGTCCGAGCTGGCGGCGTAGGGTGGTGAAATCCCTTTTCACCCGCCGCGCAGGTTGCGCTCGGCGTGGGCGAGGATCTCGACAAGGCTCTCGAGCGCGTGGTCGGCACCCGGTCCGCCGTGGGTGCGCGAGACGATCTCCTTGGCGAGCAAGGTCAGCAGGTAGCGCAAGCGGGCGCGGGCGTCGCCGGCCAGGGCCGCGAAGTCCTCGTGACCGGCGTTGACTTGCCAGCGCTGGCCGAGGAAGCGGCTGCGCCAGGCCGCGCCGGGTTCGTCGATCAGCTCCGGCTCGGGGATGCCGAGCTTGGCACCACCTTCGAGATCCGTCGCATCCACGATCACCGCGGTCGCGCTCGCGGTTGCCACGCGCTCGCCTTGCCGGACGGTCACGTGGAAAGCCTCGCGCGCGCCCGTTCTGGCGCTGGCGCCGGCCAGGATCGCCGGTCGTGGTCCGCCGCCCACGATGGATAGGGAGCCGGGCCCAGCGCTCCACGTGAAGCTGAGATCCGGGGTCGCGCCCAGCCGGCGGCCGGCGCCGTCCGTTGGCAGCGCGCGTATGCGGCGCTCGCGGCCGGCGGCGATTTCCACCTCGGCGGGCACGATGGTCACGGCGGCGAGCGGCCCTGGCGGAAACAGCTCCAGCGGGGAGCCGCCGTCCACTTCCGGGGAATCTTCGTCGGCGCTGCCCGCCTCGTCGGCCGTTCCGGCACCGGGGGTCTCCCCGAGCGGCAGGATGCCCGAGGTGCGGGAGGCCGTGACCGGGGTTTCACCTTCGCTCTCGACGGCGGGCAGCTCGTACTGGGGCAAGCGGTCGCGCAGACCACGAAAGGCGCGGCGCAGGTCGTTCATGACCTGCCGGTTGCTGGCCGCGCCGCGCTCGCGATCCATGCGGTCCAGCTCCGCGGTCACGAGCGGGGCCAGGTCGCCGAGCGCGCGGGCGAAGGCTTCGGCCGCGGCGTCCGGCACCACGCCACGCCGCGTTCCGGGCGGCACGGCGAAATCGGGATAGTCGACGAGTCCTGACAGCCCACGGCCTACCCACGGCGGTTCGCAGAATCCCAGCGCGCCGAGGGCGCCGAGGTCATCGGCCACCAGCGTGCCCGCGCAGGCCAGCTCGACCGCCGGGCGCTCGGCGCCACGCGAGAAGTAGAGCTCGATGCGCAAGGGCGAATGGCCGGGCACCTCGACGGTGGAGGGCAGGTTCAGGGGCTCGCCGGTGTAGCGGCGGGGAACCACGCTGAAGCGTTTGGGCGCCGTGCCGCGCACCAGCCCGTCGTGGATGGTGACGTCGGCCCCACTGGCCAGCAACGGGCCGCGCAGCTCGGCCGAGAGGTACTCGGCCAGCCGGCGGCCGGAGAGCACCCGGGCGGCCGAATCGTGAACCTCGGTGATGACGATCTCGGTGAACTTCGGCTCGCTGTCCATCGCCATCCGGTCGCGAAAGATCTCGGCGCGCTCCTCGTCTTCGCGCAGGCGGAGCACGAAGACCTCGGAACCGCCCACACGCGAGCGAATGTCCATGCGCCGGCCGACCGACCAGAAGCCGAGCAGACCGATGCCGTACTTGCCCGCGACGACCTGGGCGTGCCGTTCGAGCGGGGTCAGGTTGCGCTTGCGCGAACAGCCGATGTTGGTGGCGATGGTGCGCAGCGCATCCTCGCGCGGCAGCTCGGGCAGCACGCCTTCGCCGTCGTCGCGAATGGCCAGCGCGGGCAACCGGCGCACGCGTCTGCGTTCGATGCGAATCTGTCGCGCCCTGGCATCGATGGAGTTTTGCACCAGCTCGGCGACGGCCTTGCGGGGATCACTCTGGCTGCGCGCCAGCCAGCGGATGAGGTCGAATGGATCCGCGGGCTTGAGCAGGACGCTTTGCGCCTGAGATGCGATTCGTCGCGGCATGGATGGGACGGTATCAGCTTCTCTTGGATTTGGCCCCTACATGTCCGACCCTGTGCGCAGGGTGAGCCGACACAAGGCACAATTTGACTATTGATAGAGCAAGACCGCCGAACACACTATGGGGGGGTAGGTCGCATTTGCACGACGGATCGGGTCGTT
>JADGRD010000435.1 GCA_017881285.1 Pseudomonadota bacterium
GCCCATCACCGCCATCTGCACGGCGAGGGTGAGGAGCATGCCCAGCCATTTGCCGAGCACGAATTCCCAGCGCCACAGCGGCTTGGGCAGGATGGTGTACACCGTCTTGAGGTCGAGCTCCTTGTAGAGCAGGTTGACGCCCACGAAGATCGCGATGATGACCCCGAAGAGGTCGATGCCGAAGAGGCCGATGTCCCGGATGGTGCGGACCTCCTCGTGCAGGGTCAGGTTGCCAATGGCGAGCGCGGACAGGATGATGAGGACCGCGAAGAAGAGCAGGCTGTAGAGGATCTTGTTGCGCACGGCTTCACGGAAGGTGTTCCTGGCGATGGCAAAGATGCGATTCATGTCGCCCCCTTTTCCGAGGCCTGGCGCACGAAGAGATCCTCGAGCGACTCGCGGCGCGGGGTGACCGAGAGGATGTTCGACCCGCTGCCCAGGGCGGCCTTGAGGAAGGCGTCTACGTCCGCGCCTTCGGGCAGGTCGACCAGCATGCCGTCGGGGGTCTGCCGGACCTTTGCCCCCTCGGGCAACTCTGGGATGTGGCCCACGCCGTGGCGCAGGCACACCTCGGTGGACAGCAGGCGTGCCGTGAGCAGCTCGGCGAGCGGGCCCCCGCTGCGGATGCGGCCGGCGAAGATCATGGCCACGCGGTCGCAGGTCATTTCCACGTCGGGCAGGATGTGGGTCGAGTACACGACCGTGCGGCCCTCGTGCTTGAGCTCGAGCATGAGGTCGCGGATCTCCTTGCGGCCCAAGGGGTCGAGCCCGGTCATGGGCTCGTCGAGGACGACCAGCTCCGGATCGCCCATCAAGGCTTGCGCGATGCCAACCCGCTGGAGCATACCCTTCGAGAACTTGCGCAGCGGCCGGCCGCGCGCGTTGTCGAGGCCGACGCGGGTGATGAGCTTGGCCGCGCGCTCGCGCCGCACGCGCCGGGGTACGTCGAACAGGGCGCCGACCAGGTCGAGAAATTCCTCGGGCGCGAGATATTCGTAGAAATAGGGGCTCTCGGGTAGGTAGCCGAGCTTGCGTTTGGCCTCGCGGTTGGGCACCGGCCGGCCCAGCACCTCGGCGCGGCCGCGCGTGGGGAAGACCAGACCCATCAGCATCTTGAGCGTGGTGGTCTTGCCCGAGCCGTTGGGGCCGAGGTAGCCGAAGATCTCGCCGCGCCTGACGTCGAAGGTCGCTTCCCGGACCGCCTCGACCCGCTTGCGCAGAAACCCCAGGTGGAAGGTCTTGGCCAACCCCTCGGCGCGCAGGACGATGTTGCCTGTCTCCGGCATCTAGGTCTCCAGGTGCCGGCGGTACCAGTAGATGGTGCGCAGGAGCCCTTCTTCCAGATCGACCTTGGGCGCATAGTGCAGAAGCTCCTTGGCCTTGTCGATATTGGGGATGCGCAGCTCCACGTCGGCCTGGTTCCACGGCACGTGCTCGATGTGCGACGCGCTCGAGGCCAGGCGGATGATTTCCTTGGCCAGGGTGTAGATGGTGAGCGTGGAGCGCGGGTTGCCGATGTTGAAGGCGTGGCCGACCGCCTCGTCGCGCAGGAGCGCGAGCGCGATGCCGTCCACGATGTCGTCGACGTAGCACCAGGCGCGGATCTGCGAGCCGTCGTTGTGCACGGTCAGCGGCTCGCCGCGCAAGGCGCGCACGATGAAGTGGTGAACCGCGCCCTCGCCGACCTGGCGCGGGCCGTAGATGTTGAACGGCCGGACGGAGACCGTGGGCAGCTGGTATTGCTTCCAGTAATTCATGGCTAGGTGCTCGGTGGCGAGCTTGGCCACGGCGTAGGTCCAGCGCGCCTCGCCGACGGCGCCCAGGGTGGTCGCGTCCCATTCGGTGACGTTGTAGGCGTAGCGGCCGAACACCTCACTGGTGGAAAAGTCGATCACCCGCTTGATACCGACCGTGGCGGCTGCCGCCTCGAGCACGTTCATGGTGCCGAGCAAGGACACGCGCATGGTCAACACCGGGTTGCCGAGCACGGTGTCCACGCCGGCGATGGAGGCGAGGTGGATCACGGCATCGCACCCGGCCATGGCGGCCTTGACCGCGGCCATGTCCAGCACGTCGCCGGCGATGGTCTTGACGTGGGGGTGCTTGTCGAGCCCGGCTGGCCCCAGGGCGTTGCGCCGGAAGGTGTCGAGCACGACGATTTCGTTGTCCGGGGCGAAGCGCTCGGCCAGGTGCGAGCCGATGAACCCGGCGCCGCCGGTCAGGAGAATGCGCCGTCCCGAGATGGTGGGAATCGCAAAAGAAGTGTCGCTCATGGGGGAGTGAAGGCCGTATCATAGCCGAACTGGAAATCGATGCCTGGTAGGAACGGGCCAAGACAAAGGCAGAGACGCGCCGGCGTGCTTATTCCGCTGTTCTCGGTTCGCACCAGGACGGGATGGGGGCTGGGCGAGATCCCCGACGTGGTGGCCATGGCGAGATGGGCCGCGCAAGCGGGCATCCGTGTCGTGCAGATGCTGCCGGTGTGCGCGGTCAGCGGTGGCGAAACCAGCCCGTACTCCGCGGCCACCGCCTTCGCCCTCGATCCAGTCTACCTGGGGCTAGACGCGTGCGAGGACTTCGTGGCCGCGGGTGGGCGGTTCGCGCTGTCCGAGGCGGATCGGCGCCTGCTCGAGGAAGCGGCCGTGGCCACGGCGGTGCCCTGGAACCGGTTGCGGCCGCTCAAGGAGCGCGCCATGCGGCTGGCCTTCGAGAAGTTCCGCAGTGGCGAATGGCGGCGGCGGAGCGGGCGGGCGCGACAGCTTGCCCAGTTTCGCGCGGAGAACCGTGACTGGATCGAGGACTGGGCCCTCTTCGCCGTTCTGCACCAGAGCTACGGTACGCACTGGCAGGAATGGCCGAAGGATCTGGCCGCTCGCCATCCGCCCGCGCTGGCCAGCGCCGCCAAGGAGCACAAGGAAGAGATCCTGTTCGTGACCTGGCAACAGTGGCAGCTCGACGAACAGTGGCGGGCGGCGCGCCAGGCGGCCGCCGAGCTGGGCGTGGACCTGATGGGCGATCTCCCCTTCGTCGTGGCCGAGGATTCGGCCGATGTGTGGAAGGAGCGCAAGCTGTTCCGGCTGGGCCTGCGCGTGGGCGCGCCGCCCGATGGCTTCAATACCGACGGCCAGGACTGGGGCTTGCCGCTCTTCGACTGGCGCGCCATGGAGCAGTCCGATTTCGCGTGGATGCGCCGGCGGGCGGAGCGTTCAGGGAAACTGTTCGGTCTGTACCGCGTGGACCACGTCATCGGCATGTACCGGACCTACTACCGCTCCGCCGACGGACGCAAGTCCGGCTTTTCGCCCTCCGACGAGGACGCGCAGATTCGTCTTGGCGAAACCCTCCTCGCCATCATGGACGAATACGGCGAGGTCATCGCCGAGGACCTCGGCATGGTGCCGGAATTCCTGCGTCCCTCGCTCACCCGCCTGCGCTTGCCCGGCTATCGCGTCCTGCGCTGGGAGAAGGACGATCTCTGGCGCGACGGCCGCATGCAGCAGTTCTTCCGCGATCCCGCCAAGTGGCCCGAGATCTCCGTCGCCACCTCGGGCACGCACGACACCGACGCGCAGGCGGTGTGGTACGACGGGCTTTCGCCCGAGCACCGCGGCTATCTCGCACGCATCCCGGGACTTGGCCAGCTTGACTGCAACAAAGGCTTCGACGACACCGTTCGCGATGCGCTTTTGCGCGTGCTCTACCAGTCGGCCTCGGACCTCTGCCTGATGCCCTTCCAGGACCTCCTCGGCGCGCGCGAGCAGGTCAACGTCCCCGGCTCCGTCAACGACCGCAACTGGACCTATCGCATGCCCCTGACCATCGACGAGCTGGCCGCCGATCACGCCACCACCGAACGTCTTCTGCGTCTGGCCACCGAATCCAGACGATTCCCCCAGCCGGGGTAGCATCATTCGCGGTCGTGCGAGAGCGCGAGCGCGAGGGCGCGAGCGAAGCGAGCGGGTGGGGCGGGGGCAGGTGCAGGTCCCGAAGTCCCCGGAGGGGGAAACGAGCGGGGGTTGGTGGAGGTAGGTCGAGAAGAAGCATGCCAGCCGGTGAGGAGGTATCCTTTGGGGTGTGGCTGGCGCGAATGATGGCGCCGGCGAGCTTGTCGCGCTTGGCGATAGGCTGGCGGCGCTGTAAGGATCTGTCCATGTCGCTCGACAAACCGCGCTTTCGTCGCGACCTCGAGGCCGTGCCCCTCGAGGCCGACGGGCAAAGGTATGTCGAGGTTCGCGACCCGAGCACGGGTGGCAGTTTCCGGCTCTACGATTTCGAGTACCACGTAGCGCTCGCCTTCGACGGACTGGCCTTCGAGAGGGTCATCCCATGGTTGAAGCTCGCCACCGGGCTGCAATTGCAGGAAGGCGAGCTTCGGGAATTCGCGGCGCGGCTGCGGGAGCTGGGTTTTCTCGAACCC
>JADGRD010000436.1 GCA_017881285.1 Pseudomonadota bacterium
GTGTTGAACGAGCCCATGCTGGGGCCGAGCGCGATGCCGAGGTCGCAGGCCGCGCCGAGGCCGCCCGCGGTCGGGCTGGTGGTGGCGCCGCCGGCGCCGTACCCGCCACTGCCGCCCGCCGACCCGCCCATCGCCATGCTCGCCCCCGCCGCGCCTCCCTCGCCCAGCGGCGAGCCACCTCCCCCGGCCGACCCGCCCATCGCCATGCTCGCGCCGCCCGTTTGCGACGACTGGCTCGTGCTGCCCGAGTCGCTGGCGAGGCTGCCGACGTCGACGCTGGTCTTGGGACAGGCGGTGAAGAACAGCAAGGAGATCGAGAGGAAGGTGTGCGGGATTCGATGCATGGTGTTTGCCTCCACACGGTTGAGTGTGGGGCACCACGGGAAAGTTACAGGCATTGGCCGCGCGAAAGAAGCGTCGTGGTCGGGAGGATCGCCCTCTTTACCCGGCATGGTCTCCGTGGTTAGTTGACAGAGTGATTTCGCTCCCCGGGTTCCTCGCGCTGGCGGCGATCCTTGCGACCAGCGCTGTCGACGTGCGCAGCGCCACGCAGTGCCCGTCGGGTGTGGAGGTCGGTGAGCACCTACGACCACTCCTGCCGCAGGCGATGGACGCGGCCGCGCCTCCGCATGTCGCCCAGCTCGAGGCGGTCGAGGCCGGCGCGAACGACATGTCCGCCCTGCGATTGCGCCTCTACCGCGCCGACGGACATGTGATCGGCGATCGCCGCGTGGCCTTGCAGGGCACTTGTCAGGAAATGGCCGACGCCGTCGCGGCCATCATCGCCGCGTGGGAAACCACGCCGATGCCCGGGACAAGCCTGGAGGAAAGCCCGACCCCGACCGTCGCGACCTCCAGCGCGCCAGAGGTGCCTGGGCAGCGATCGGGGCTGCAGCTCGCCGCGAGCGCGAGCGCGGGTGTCGCCCTCGTGGGGGGAGTCGCGGCGGCCGGAAACGTCGAGCTGGTGCTGGGCCGCCCTGCTTCGCGCTGGCAAGCTCGCATCGGCGCCGGCACCGAGACCGCCCGCCGCCTCGACCTGCCCCCCGGCGGGGTGGACTGGTCACACACGACCTTCGCCGCTGGACTCGTGGTGCGCTCGCTCCACCCCAGGTGGGCGCTCGCGTTCGACGCGGGGCCCGTGATGGGCTGGGCGACGCTGGCCGGCAGCGGATTCACGACGGTGCGGGCGCCGCAGCGCTCGTTCGAGTACGGTGCCACCGGTGGTCTACGCGCCGGGCGCCGCGTGGGGCAAATGGCCGTGTGGTTGGAAGGACGCACGCGGCTCTGGGCCCAGGGGCTGCAGGCCCGCGTCACCGGCGGGAGCACTGGTGATGTGCCGCTCTGGGAGCTGGCCGCCAGCCTGGGCATGTCCGTGCCCATTCTCTAGTTCTAGTGAAACCTTCTTGCGTCCCCGCACACATATACCTGCGTCAACCGTGTCCATGCCTGCCCAAGCCATCGCGGTCCCTAGGGCCGTGCCCGCACCCGCCTCGTTCGACGAAGCCTACCGGGACTGGGCGCAATGCACGGCGCGCTGGGCGCACCATCTCGGCGGCGCAGACATAGAAATCGAAGATGTGGTGCAGGAGGTCTTTCTCGTCGTCAGCCGGCGACTGCCCGACTTCCGCGGCGAGGCGCGCTTTTCGAGCTGGCTGTTCGAGATCACCCGCAAGATCGTGGCCAACCACCGCCGCCGCCACCGCTGGCGCTTCTGGGCCGGCCGCAACGAGGCGGCCGACGCCACGCCATCGCAGCAATTCGATCCGGGGGCCGAGCTCGAGCGACGGCAGATGGGCGAGCTCTTCTATCGCGCCCTTGACCAGTTGCCCGAGAAGTACCGAACCGTGCTCGTGCTCTTCGAGATCGAGGGCCTCTCGACCCAGGCGATCGCCAACCTCCGCGGCCTCAAGCTGGCCACGGTCAAGGTCCAGCTCCTGCGCGCCCGCGAGCGCTTCACCGGCCGCTATCAACAGCTCCTCAAGAGGGGGAAGTCATGATGGGTTCTCTTCCCGATCCACCACGCTGGAAGGACGAGCAAGGACAGGCCAACCTGGCCGAACGCGCGGCCGGCGAAACCCTTCGCGCCCTGCCCCAGGCCGAGCCGCTTGCTGCCGCGCAACTTGCGCGCATTGCCGCGCGCATTCGGGCGGAACGGCCGCGCCGGCTCTATCGCTGGGTCCCCGTGACCATCGCCCTCCTCCTCGGGATCGCGACCGCGGCCTCGGCCGCCCGTCTGAACATCCTTCCCGGCTGGCTGATGGGTACCAAACCCAAGACCCTCGTGTCGGTGCCGCATGATTCCCCCGCGGTCCGAACGGCCCGCAAGATGAGAACCGCGGCCGCGGAGCCCGTGCCGGGTTCGGAGCAGGCGGGGCCGGCCATCGACCTGCCTCCAGTCCCCGCCGAACCGCCTGCCGCCCAACCCAGCCGGGGTGCGGAAACGCCCGGGGCCGGTCTTCCCGGCCCGTCCATCCCCAATACCACGCACAAGCGCGTGCGCAGGCCCGTCGAGCAAATGCCCGCCACGCAGCCCGCACCCCCCCATCCGTCCTCGCCTTCCTCCGTGCCGGGCCCCGCCGCATTCCAGCCGCAGCCGTCCGAGTGGCCGGGGCCCACCCCCGTGGCACGCGCGACCGCGGCCACCGAACCGGCGCCGCGGGAGGAGCCCGCGGGGGCCGACACTCCGGCCGCCGCCGAACCGAAGCCCGGCCCAACCGTCTCGCCGCCTGGGTCGAGGAACAGCGAAGTCGCCGCCAAGTATCTGAGCGAAGCCCTTCGTAAGCTGCGAGTCGAACATGATGCCAAAGCGGCCCTCTCACTGCTCGATCGGCATGGCTCCGCCCTGGCGAGAAACGCCCTCGGACACGAAGCGCTCATTCTGCGGGTGGAAGCGCTGCTCGCGCTGGACCGGCAGGGGGAGGTGCTGCGGCTGCTCGACGGAGCCGCCTTGTCCGACGTGGCGGCCTCGCATTCGCTTCTCGTCACGCGTGGGGAGCTGCGCGCCGCGGCCCATCGTTGCGCCGACGGCGTGGGCGACTTCAGCCTCGTCCTCGCCGAATCCGGACAGCCGGAACGGCAGGCCCTCTTCGGCCGCGCCGTCTGCCGCAGGCAACTTGGTGACACCGCCGGGGCGCAGGCGGACCTCGAACGCTTTCGTCGGGAATTCCCCACGGACCCGCGCCTGGGCGAGTTAGAACGGCGACTGGGCACGCCGCCCTAGACGCACGGGATCCAGGAGCGCGGGATCTCGGCGTTTCTTTCTCAACAAATATCGCCGTCGTGGTGTTGTATGGTCGCTCACGCCTGACAAGCGAAGGGAGCCCGTCCATGCACTACTCGGTTCGAGTTCTTTCCATATCAACCGCCTACCTCTCGTTGACGTCCCTAGCGGGGGCGCAGACATCGACCACCCCGGAGCCACCACTGGTGCAATCTTCGGCGGCGGCCACCGGCCAAGTCGAGAGCTCTCCCCCCACGACTCCGTCGTTGCCGCCCCCCACGACTCCGACCGCGACGCCAGTGCTCCCACCAACGCCGCCGGCTGCACCCGCGACGCCCATCGCGCCCGGCACCTCATCGGTCGCGGCGCCGCCATCGCCAGCGCTCTCGCCGATGCCGCCAGTCCCCGTCACGCAAAAGAACCGCGCACGTGACTGCGCCCGCGATTGGATTCGACAGGGTTTCTACTTGCGGATCGGTAGCGGGTTCGGCAGCGTGAACATGTCCGGCAACGGCCCGAAGGGAACGGCGTCCTTGTCCGGCCTGGGCTCGAGCTCATTGCTGGCGATTGGCGGAAACATCGTGGGTGGACTGGTCTTGGCTGGAACCATCCAAGCGTCGAGCATTACCACCACCTTCGCGGGAGGTCCCTTTGTGGACCAGAGCGTGACCTCCAACGGAAAATCGCTGACTGCTTCTTCCAAGGCCGATGCCAGCTCCTCACTGCTGGGCTTGCTGGTTGATTGGTACCCCAATCTCTCCGACGGCTGGCATGTCGGCCTTTCCGGGGGCGTGGGCATCACGAGCGTCAGGAATCACGCGGACGACAGCATGATGACCGGCACCAGCACAGCCGGTAGCGTATTCGGCGGATACGACTGGGCAATCGGTCCAGAGTGGTCGCTCGGGCTCGCTCTCGTTGGCAGCACCACCCTCTCCGCCTCCATGAAAGACTCGTCGGATCTACCCGATACCGGCTATCGCTTGAAGTCCTATTTCGTGGGAATTTCTGGATCCTTTCTCTATTTCTGACCCCCTGCCGGCTACGCATCGGGTCCGCTCCGGGGGTTGCTGAAATCACGCGGCTCGTCGAGGCGGGTGAGGGGCTGTCGCGTTTCATGGCTGAAGGCTCGGGGCCATCCGCCCGGCGGCGAGACTGTGGTGAAAATGCCGAGTAGGGCTACTGGAA
>JADGRD010000437.1 GCA_017881285.1 Pseudomonadota bacterium
CAGCACCTTTGCCCACAGCCGCGCCAGAGATGAGCGCCGAGCCGGCCGAGAGCGGATCCGCCGAGCCCTGGCCCGTGCCCGCAAGCCCGCCCCAGGCGCCGGAGGAGTCCTGGACCTGGCCCGAAGGCGAGGCGGGCGAAACCGCGGGGGCCGCGCCGGGCACGGAGACCGCCGACGGCGTCCCCGAGCCTCCGCCCGACGCCTCGCGCCTGGAATCCATCGTCGAGAGCCTGCTCTTCGCCTCCGACAAGCCGCTCGGGCTCTCGGATCTCAAGCGGTTGCTCGGCGAGCGCGACGGCAAGCAGGTCACCGCCGCGGTGGAGGCTCTCACCCAGCAGCGCAAGGGAACCGGCATCGAGGTGGCCGCTCTCTCGACAGGGTGGCTCCTGCGCACCAACCCGGACAACGCGGCCTGGGTGTCGCGGCTGCTGGTGGGACGGCCCATCCGCCTGTCGCGCGCCATGCTGGAAACCCTATCCATCGTAGCCTACCGCCAGCCGGTCACGCGGCCCGAGATCGACGACATTCGCGGCGTCGACTGCGGCCCGGTGCTCAAGACCCTGCTCGACCGCGGCCTGGTCCGCATCATCGGCAAGAAGGAGGAAGTCGGCCGGCCCATCCTCTACGGCACCACCCCGGAATTCCTACGCATCTTCAACTTGCGCGAGCTGGCCGAGCTGCCGACCCTGCGCGAGTTCTACGATCTCACCGCCGAGGACCAATCGCGCGTCGAGGCCGAGCACGGCCCGGACCGCGAGGAGCCGCCGCCCAGCGCGACCTCGCCCAAGCCGGAGGTGGCATTGAGCGCGGTGGCGCGGGGCGATCTGCCCCCCGAACCCGAGGAAACCGACCCGCTGCTCGACGAGCTCGACGAAGCCTCACGCATGGCCAAGCAGGCGCTGGGCGACGCCGAACCACCCGCGAACGGAAACGCCCCGGCCGAGGGCGACAAGCCCCCGACCGAACCAGCCGACGAGTCGCCGCCCGCGCCGCCTTCCGGGGAATAGGGAAACCGCGTGGCCAAGCTCCGAATCGGAAAGCTCCTGGCGCAGGCGGGTGTCGCCTCGCGCCGCCGCGCCGAGGACATCATCCGCGCCGGCGAGGTCACGGTCGACGGCAAGGTCGTGACGGAGCTAGGCACGCAGGTCGATCCAACGCACGAACGGGTCGAGGTGCATGGCAAGCAGGTGCGGCCGGCCGCGCCCGAGTACCGCGTCTTGCTCAAGCCGCGCGCCTGCCTGGCCACCCTGGCGCCCTCGGCGGCGGACACCGCGGATCGCCGATCCCTGACCCGCTTCATTCCCGACGTCGAGGTCGGTTGGCACGTGGTGGCACCGCTCGACTTCCTGGCCGAGGGCGTGCTCCTGCTGACCACTGATGGCGCCCTGGCCGCCCGTATGTCCCGGGGCGGAGGCCACGTCCCCATGACGTATCACCTCAAGTTCCAGGGCAAGGTCGCGGACGAGGAGACCGCGCGGCTCCTCCGCGGGTGGAAATGGGACGGCCGACTCGTCAAGCCCTCGCGCGTCCTCCCCATCGCCACCACCGGAAAGAATACCTGGGTCGAGCTGGTGGTGGCCGAAAGCCGACCGCGGGTGCTCAAGGCCGCGGGCGAAACCATCCGGCACACCCTGCTCAAGATCTCGCGGGTCCGGCTGGGCGGCATCAGCTTCGAGGGCCTGAAGATGGGTGGTTTTCGCGATGCCACCAAGCAGGAGGTCAAGGCCCTCCTGCATGACGCTGGTCTCGCTGCGTCCTGAAAGCAGGCCTTTTTCCCGCGCGCAAACGCGCTACAATGGCCGCCGTGCCGGAGACCATGGACGTGATGGACTGGCGCCCTCGACCAGGGACCAGTCCTCTTCTTGTCCCCGCATGGCATTCCGCCATGACGGCATCGCGCGTGGGGAGCCTGCCGGCCTTGCCGGCAGCAAACCTTCGCGGGAGGGCATGGGAACCCTCTCAGGGTTCCCATCTCGATCCCGTGGGGAGCCTACGCTTCGCTGGCTTTGCCGGAGGCGCACCAGCGCGGGGAGCATGCGAGCACTGTTAGGGTTTTCATCTCAACCATAAGGAGGCCACCTTGGAAATCAACAAAGACTTCATGAGGCTCCTGCGGGCGTTTGCGAAAGTCGATGCCCGCTATCTGCTCGTGGGAGCATTCGCCGTCGAGTATCACGGCCAGCCGCGCACGACTCGCCACATGGACCTGTGGCTCGACGACGCCGCGGAAAACATGGATCGTGTGTACCGCGCCCTCACCGATTTCGGCGCGCCTCCCATCGCCATCGACCACCTGAACGCGGCCTCGCCCCTGGAAGTCGTCTGGATTGGCGTGCCTCCCAATCGCATCGACCTGGCCAAGGGCCTGCGTGGCCTCGAATTCGCCGACGCCTGGGAACAAAGGGCCGAGACCGACCTCGGCAACATCCGCGTCCATGTCATCGGACGCAAGGATCTCATCGCCGCCAAGCGCGAATGCGGCCGGGCCAAGGACCTCGCCGACGCCGACGCGCTGGAAGCTACGCCCGCGGGCTGACCCGCGCTTGCTCGTCGCCCGCCTGGAAACCGAACACCGACGAGACAAGGCGAGACGATAGCCAACCGGTGGGCTCTTCCGACCCTGCCGGGGCAAGGTCGGAACGCGCGTGCAACGCGCGAAAACTAGCTGAAAAGCTGGCGATCTGTTACGATGCTGACTCGGGCCTCGCCTGGCCACATAGGCAGACCTGACTCCAAGGCACCCATGCGCCGCGTGCTAATCGTGGACGACGAGCAGAACTTGCGGCATATGCTGCAAACCCTGCTTAAGCGGGAGGGCTATGAGCCCGTGGGGGTGGCGTCCGTGGAGGGGGCACTGCTGGAGATCGAGGACCGCCCCTACGACATCGTGATCACCGATCTGCGCATGCCGGGACAGAGCGGCATGGATCTGGTCGACGAGATCCGGCGGCGGAACATTGACACCACGGTCGTGGTCATGACCGCCTACGGCAGCCGCGACATCGCCATCGAGGCCATGAAGCGCGGGGCCTACGACTACATCTCGAAGCCGTTCGAGGCCGACGAACTGGTGCTACTGCTGCGCAAGGCCGAGGAGCGCGAGCGCCTCTTCCGCGAGAACCAATCGCTGCACAAGCAGATTCGCGCCGGCGGCCAGGAGCCAGAAACCGGCCTGGGCGAGCTCGTCGCGCACAGCCGGCAAATGCTGGACATGTTTCGCACCGTGCGCAAGATCGCCGAGTTCAAGACCACCGTGCTCATCGACGGCGAATCCGGCACCGGCAAGGAGCTGATCGCCCGCGCGATTCACCGGCTTTCCCCCCGCAGCGGCGGGCCGTTCATCGCGGTCAACTGCGGAGCGATTCCGGACACCCTGCTCGAGTCCGAGCTCTTCGGGCATCGCAAGGGGGCCTTCACCGACGCCAGTCGCGACCGCAAGGGCCTCTTCGAGGAGGCCTCGAGCGGCACGCTTTTCCTCGACGAGATCGGCGAGCTGCCCATCGGCTTGCAGGTCAAGTTGCTGCGCGTGTTGCAGGAGGGCGAGGTGCGCCGCCTCGGCGACAGCCAGGACATCAAGGTGGACGTGCGCGTGGTGGCGGCCACGGCGCGGGATCTGTCCGCCGAGGTGGCCCGCGGTGCCTTCCGCGAGGACCTTTTCTACCGACTGAATGTCTTCGCCTTGCACCTGCCCACCTTGCGGGAACGGCGCGAGGACATTCCCCTGCTCATCGATCACTTCCTGGCCCGCATGAATGCACGCATGGGGCTCGCGGTCACGGGGACATCGCCCGAGGCCATGCGCGTGCTCATCGAGTACGACTGGCCCGGCAACGTTCGCGAACTGGAGAATTCCGTCGAGCGGGCCATCGTGCTCTGCGAGGGGTCTCAGATCGAAGTCGACGCCCTGCCCGAACGCCTGCGCCGCAGGTCCGCAGCCACGACGGCGGTGCCCCCGGGCGAGCCCGAGGACGACGACCTGTCCATCAAGCGGGCCTCGCGCCGCTCGGAGGAGGCGCTCATCCGGCGCGCCTTGCAGAAGACACGCGGCAACCGCACGCGCGCCGCCGAGCTGCTCGAAATCAGCCATCGCGCCCTTCTGTACAAGATTAAGGAATACGGAATCAACGTGGGACGCGACGCACGCGATCCGACCGCGATGGGGGAAGGCAGCCAGGAAACACCACCCCCGGTGACCCCGCCGCCGCTCACGCCCGCCCCTCCTCCGACGGGCGATTCAACTTGGAGGGCAAAGTGAACGATACATGTTCCCAAGAGGCAGTTTTTTGATTTTTCCACCAGCAAGCGCACAATGTAGGTAAAGATGCTCCAACGCAGGACATCCAAGGGAGATTCCACCGATGCCTAAGAACTGCATAGGGCTCGACATCGGATCGAGCTCCGTCAAGGT